>DAOWNM010000150.1 GCA_030642565.1 Bacteroidota bacterium
CGCCCTGGAGCAAGCCGATTTTCACTCCACTGATATCTACAAGCTTTTTGCCTCTGTATCGACCCATGGCAGTGGTATCCGGAACAATGGTGGCGGTTACTATAACCACAACCTCTACTGGAAATTCATGTCGCCCGAAGGGGGTGGTGAACCGGAAGGAAAACTGGCGGAAGCCATTGTAGCCGATTTCGGTTCCTTTACGCAGTTTAAAGAGCTTTTTTCGGCCACTGCGACCAGCCATTTTGGCTCAGGATGGGGCTGGTTGTTGCTCAATGCCGATAGCAAACTGCAGGTGACCTCCCTGCCCAACCAGGACAATCCCCTGATGGATGTTTCACCGGTTCGCGGCACCCCCCTGCTGAACATCGATGTATGGGAGCATGCTTACTACCTCCATTATCAGAACATGCGAGGCAGCTACGTTGAGGCATACTGGAACGTCATCGACTGGAAATTTGTGGAGGCACTCTACGAGGAGGCACTGAATTCCTGATTTTTATCATGCTTTTTTGGTTTCAACCCTGCAGCTTCACGCTGCAGGGTCATGCCAACAAACCTGCTGTTAATCATACGTTCCGGGGTTGTTAAATCCCCGCAGAAATTCCAATTTTACGTGATCATAATGAGGGTGTCCTTCCTGATAGGTAGTGATATTCCATTGAAAAAGAATAGTATTAATATCAACTAAAAACATACAGTACTATGAACGTAGATACCGTCATGAATGACCTGGTCAAGAGGCACCCGGGTGAAGTGGAATACCATCAGGCCGTTCGCGAGGTCCTTGAATCGATTGAAGAAGTATATAATGAGAATCCCCATTTCCGTTCGGCCAATATTGTGGACCGGATCATTGAGCCCGATCGCGTCATGGTATTCAAGGTACCCTGGGCCGACGACCAGGGAACGGTCCATGTGAACCTGGGTTACCGGATACAGTATAACAACGCCATTGGTCCATATAAAGGTGGACTTCGGTTTCACCCCAGTGTGAACCTGAGTATCCTGAAATTTCTTGGTTTTGAACAGATCTTCAAGAACAGCCTCACCTCCCTTCCCATGGGCGGTGCCAAGGGCGGTTCCGATTTTGATCCCAAAGGGAAATCCAACGCGGAGATTATGCGTTTCTGCCAGGGATTTATGATGGAGCTCTGGAACAATATTGGTCCCGATACCGATGTGCCGGCCGGCGACATTGGTGTGGGCGGTCGTGAGATCGGTTACCTCTATGGTATGTACCGAAAGCTGGCCAGGGAGAATACCGGGGTGCTCACCGGTAAGGGAATCAACTGGGGCGGATCGCTGGTCAGGCCCGAGGCCACCGGTTTTGGTTGTGTCTATTTTGCCAAGGAGATGCTGGCCACCAAAGGTGATTCTTTCGAAGGGAAGCGTGTGGCGATCTCCGGCTTCGGGAACGTGGCCTGGGGAGCGGTACAGAAGGTGACCGAACTGGGCGGCAAGGTGGTGACCCTTTCTGGTCCCGACGGCTATATCTACGATCCGGAAGGTGTTTCGGCCGGGAAGATTGAATATATGCTGGAGCTGCGGGCCTCCAACGAAGATATTGTGGCGCCCTATGCACTTGAGTTCGATAGTGCACAGTTTGTACAGGGCAAACGTCCCTGGGAGGTGAAGGTCGATATCGCCCTTCCCTGTGCCACGCAGAATGAACTGGATGGTTCGGATGCAGAGCACCTCATAGCCAACGGATGCATCTGTGTCTGTGAGGGAGCCAATATGCCGTGTACACCCGAGGCCATTGAGAAGCTGCAGGAGAAGCAGGTCCTTTATGCACCGGGAAAGGCAGCCAATGCAGGTGGTGTAGCCACTTCAGGACTGGAGATGGCACAGAACTCCATGAAGATCAACTGGAGCCGCACCGAGGTGGACGGCCGTCTGCACCATATCATGACCAATATCCATGAGAACTGTGTGAAGTATGGCACCAATGCCGATGGATATGTGGACTATGTAAAGGGTGCCAACATTGCAGGCTTTCTGAAGGTGGCCGATGCCATGGTGGACCAGGGGCTGTTGTAGTCGAAAGATTCATCAAGGAATTTGGTTCATTCGTCCCTTGTTTACCCTCTTTTTCCCATGAAAAAGGCCGTAGTTTTCTGCGGCCTCTTTTTTGTATGATCATAACCCTTTCTTCTCAATATAATTCCTGTTTTGGTCAAAACGATGTAACCTGACATGAAGTTATGCGTATTTTAATACAGTAGTATTATTACATTTTGAAAATTAGGAAAAAGCTAAATATCAATTACTTAGAATTCAATTAAAACTTAAAAGAGAAGATGGATACAGTAAAAAATGAATTGTTTGCCTACGTGAAGGAGAATACTTTTAAAGAGACTGACACCCTTCAATCTGATACAAAAATATTTGTAGAGGGCATATTTGACTCCATGGGATTTGCGCTCTTGCTCGATTTCCTTGAGACAAAATTCCAGATCCAGGCCGAGGACAGTGACCTGGTGGAGGAGAATTTCGAGTCGATCGATGCCATTGCAGAGTTTATTCAGAAGAAGAATCCAGCACTGGTTTAGTTTTCGCCTAACGGTACCTTATGTGCGGTATTTCAGGCATATATAATCCAGGGACACCTCTGGTCAGTCCCGATGCAGTCAGGAACATGCTGAAGCAGATTCAGTATCGCGGACCTGACGAGTCGGGGATATATATAGGTGAGGGCGTGGGACTGGGAAGCGTCCGGCTGAGTATCATTGACCTGGCTCAGGGTCAGCAACCCATGTGCGATGAAGCGGAGGAGTTGTGGATTGTCTTCAATGGCGAGATCTTTAACTACATTGAACTCAGGGATGAGCTGATCGGTCTGGGTTACCGTTTCAGAACAGGGAGTGATACAGAGGTATTGTTGCTCCTTTTTAAACATTACCGTGAAAAGTGCCTGGAGAAGCTGAACGGACAGTTTGCATTTGCCATCTGGGATACCCGCAGGAAAGAGCTTTTTCTGGGACGTGACAGGGTGGGCATCAGGCCGCTTTTTTATTACAGGGAGAGAGATGCCTTTGTGTTTGGCTCCGAAATCAAATGTCTGATGGAGTCGGGCCATGTGAAGGCGGAACCTGATCCGGAATCGCTGAACCGTGTATTCACCTTCTGGACCATCCCGTCGCCGGGAACCATGTTCAAAGGGGTAAAGGAGTTACCACCGGGTCACTATATGGTGGTCAGGGAGCATGATATAGAGATCAAGTCCTACTGGGAACTGAGGTTCCAGGGGGATCCCGGAGCGGCCGGAACACGCAGTCTCTCCGACTCCATGGAGGAGTTTGAGTCGCTTATTGCCGATTCGGTCAGACTCAGGCTCAGAGCGGATGTTCAGGTGGCCGCCTATCTAAGCGGGGGTATCGATTCCAGTGCCACTACCTGGTTGATCAAACAGATTGAACCCGGTGTATTAAACACCTTCTCCATCGGTTTTGAATCGGCCGAATTTGATGAGACCGCCTTTCAGCAAAGCGTCTCTTCGCAGTTGGAAACCACACACCACTCCATCACCTGCAGGGACAGGGATATTGCTGATAACTTTGCAAAGGTGTTGTGGCATACCGAGATCCCCATACTTCGTACGGGTGCTGTACCCATGTTCCTCTTGTCGGGACTGGTCAACGATAACGGGATCAAGGTTGTGATTACAGGAGAGGGAGCAGATGAGTTCCTGGGAGGATACAATATATTTAAGGAGGCTATTATACGGGAGTTCTGGTCGAGAGAACCCTCTTCGAAGATCAGGCCGCTGCTGTTGCAAAAACTCTATCCTTACCTGGCGCAGTTTCAAGGCAGGAACAGCTCTCTGTTAAAAATGTTTTTCGGGTATCGTCTGCAGGAGACCGGTTCGCCTGTATATTCCCACCTGATCCGATGGAACAACTCAAAACATATCAAAGAGCATATCAGGAACGATTTCCTGGATGGTGCTGCACCCGATCCGGTGGAGTCATTTGTCTCCACGCTTCCTGAAGGGTTCGGTGACCTTGATCTGCTTAGCAGGGCGCAGTGGCTCGAATCGACACTCTTTATGTCGGGGTACCTGCTGTCGTCTCAGGGCGACCGCATGGGCATGGCACATTCGGTAGAGGGGCGTTACCCCTTCCTGGACCACAGGGTGATAGAGTTCTGCTCCAGGCTTCCATGGAACCATAAGATCAGGGGACTGAATGAGAAGTACCTGATGAAAAAGCTGATGAACGGCCGACTGCCCGACCAGGTGGTACACCGTCCCAAGCAGGCATACCGTGCTCCTGTGGCGTCCAGTCTGACCTCTGCAAAGGCCCCGGAATATCTGCGGGAGGCGCTTTCACCGGAGATGCTCAGCAAGTTTGGTATTTTTAATACCGGGTCGGTCGAAAAGCTGCTGGGGAAAATGGCAGAGGGAAAGAGGGTTACTGAAAATGAGAATATGGCGGTGGCCGGTATCCTCTCCACACAGATCCTGATGGATATGTTTGCCTCAGGGAACAACCCTTATCGTGAGACTGAAATGCGGGTGAAATGTCCCGTTACATATGATAAATCTTTAAATAATCACAATAATGAGTAAACCCGAATTTAGTCGCGATATCCTGAAGATCCAGGATATGGAGACACTTGTAGATCAACTAACCACCAGAATACGTGAAGATATCACGATCCGTCACAAAAGGTACGGGGCTGTAATCGGACTGAGTGGAGGAATTGACTCGTCGGTTTGTATGGCACTTACGGCCAAGGCCATTGGACCTGATAAAATGTTGGGTGTGATGATGCCCGAAAAGGACTCCAGTCCCGATAGTGAAGAGTTGGCCAGGGAGCTGGCCGGTAAGTTTGGGGTGAAGGTGATCAAGGAGGTGATTACCGGTGCACTGGATGGATTTGGGTGTTATACACGACGTGACCAGGCAGTGAAGGAGGTGGTACAGGAGTACGATCCGGCCACTCACAAGATGAAAATCGGGATCAAACATGAAGGAAAGGGATCCAAACTGCCGCCGCTGTTCCACCTGACCGTGGTCAACCCGGATGGCTCGGAAATTGTAAAGCGTCTGCCATCGTTGCAGATGAGAACCATTATCGCTGCATCAAACTTTAAACAGCGATCACGGATGTCGTTGGTCTATTATCATGCCGAGCAGTTGCACTATGCTGTGATTGGCACGCCCAACAAACATGAGGTGGACCAGGGTTTCTTTGTGAAGTTTGGAGATGGAGGTGGCGATCTCTTCCCCATTGGACGGCTCTATAAAACCCAGGTATACCAGATTGCTGAATATCTTGGTGTTTCCCAGGAGATCATCGACCGCACACCCACCACCGATACCTACAGTGCCGAACAGACACAGGAGGAGTTCTTTTACGAGTTCCCCCACGATGTGATGGACCTGCTGTGGTATGCCTACGAAAACGGGTATGATCCTGCAGAGGTGGGCCAGGTAATGGGTATGACCGCCGACGAGATTGAACGTAACTACAGGAATTTCGAGCGAAGAAGTGAAACCACAGAGTATCTGAGGACACCACCAATCAACGACTATATTTTTATTTGATCAATAACTTGCACACATGAACGTATACGACTACCTGCTGGAGGAATCGGGATTTCTCTATAAGAAGGTTCTCCTGGGAAACAAGGAGGAGCTGACCTATAATGATTTAAACTGCGAATCCCTCAAACTTGCCCGTTATATCAGAGAGACATACGGAGTGGATAACAATATCCTGCTGGTGGCTCCTAATTCGATCTTTTTTATGGTGGTTTACATGGCCATTATGAAGTCGGGAAATGTATGCGTTCCGCTGAATCCCTCCGTTGAGGAGAACAATCTCAGGTTTATGGTTGATCTTTGCGATGCAAAAATTGCTTTTGTGGACCCGGCGATGAGTGGCGATCCCAGGTGGAACATGCTGGAGAAGGTCTATCATGAGATCCCTGAGAAGAAGAGTGGGAAAGAGGACCTGGATCTGAACCTGTTCAATGATGAGCCTTTTGACGGGGAGCGATTGGCCGAGATTATTTTCACTTCGGGTTCCACTGGTGAACCCAAAGGGGTGATGATAACCCATCAGAATATTATAGCCAATACCGAATCGATTATCGAATACCTGAAACTGACCGCCGATGATGTGATCGAGATTGTACTGCCCTTTTACTACTGCTACGGGCTCTCCCTGCTGCACACACATCTGAAGGTGGGCGGCAGCTTGGTATTCAATAATAACTTTATGTTCCTGGGGGCGGTGATCAACGACCTGAAAAAGTACAAGTGTACCGGGTTTGCAGGAGTACCAAGCCATTTCCAGGTATTGCTGCGTAAATCCAAATCATTTAAGAGAGATCATTTCCCCGACCTCAGGTATGTGACCCAGGCAGGAGGGAAGCTGCACAAAGTATTTATAAAGGAGTTTATTGACCATCAGCCCGATATCACTTTTTATGTGATGTACGGTCAGACCGAGGCTACTGCCAGGCTCTCCTATCTGCCACCCGAGCGACTGGAAGATAAGCTGGGCTCACTGGGGAAAGCAATTCCCGGGGTGACCCTGGAACTGGTAGATGACCACGGCAATCCGCTTCTGGATTCCGGGGTTGTAGGTGAGCTGGTGGCAAAGGGCGACAATATTATGAAAGGTTATCTGGGCGATAAGGAGGGAACCGCTTCCACACTGAAGGATGGATGGCTCCATACCGGCGACCTGGCTTACCGGGACGACGATGGTTTCTTCTTCCATACGGCACGACGCAAAGAGATCATCAAAGTGGGAGGCCGGCGCATCAGTCCCAAGGAGATTGAA
>DAOWNM010000293.1 GCA_030642565.1 Bacteroidota bacterium
AATAACTGCTTGCTGAATTGCAATGGTATGGGATATTGCTCTAATAGTAAATACAAATCAGGGAAATAGTTTTTGCATTCCCGGGCTCCAATGGAGCAATATTGTTGGTTTATTTGCCAGTGCATGTCAAGCAACTCTTCAGTAAAATTTTCAATATCCCCGAAGTGATGATAAAAAGAGGCCCGGGATGATCCTGTTTCTTTACAGAGTTTATTAATACTTAAGTTCTCAGGACCATATAAAGCAAAACGCTCATATCCTTTTTCTATACATTTTTGCTTAAATCCATGTGATACTGACATCATTAGCTTTTTTTCAAGATCTAATTTAGTGATTACAAACTTCACCTGCAATGAAAAAGTAAAAGCCGCCCCAAGTGAATGAGACGGCTTTTAATCGTTGTGTTATTTTCCGGCTGCTACTTGGTTGCTCTTTCCAGCCTTTTCAGGATGGAGAAGATAAAGGCAGCAGAGAGCAGACAGGTGGCCACGAAGATGGCCCATAGTTGCCACAATTCAATCTTTTCCCAGAAGAAGCTTCCGATAAAGAGCAGTTTGTTACCTACGGCGGTAGCCAGGAGCCAGCCTCCCTGCATCACACCCTGGAACCTGGTAGGTGCCACTTTAGAGACAAAGGAGAGTCCCATGGGACTCAGAAACAGCTCTGCAAAAGTGAGGGTCAGGTAGGAGGACATGAGCCAGTATGGCATAACCCTGGAATCATCCGGTGTGGGGCGGACATTAATTACCTCCCCGGCATCATTGAGGACCTGAAGGTCCACCGGTGAAGTGAGTTTGAAGGAGGCGACTACCATCACCACAAAACCGAGGGAGGCGATGATCATCCCAATACCGATTTTTTTCGGTGTGGAGGGTTCAATCCCTCTCTTGTTTAACCAGGCAAAAGCGGCCATCACCACAAAGGTGAGGGAGACAATAAACAGGGGATTGAAGGATTGAAATACCTCGGGAGCAATGGGGTTGCTGGCATCTCCCATGGTGTAGAACCAGTATCCCAGGCTTCCGCCCACAATGGTCATTATGGCGCCAATGAGCTTTTTGTTCTTGAACGAATTCTTACCGATAAGCAATATCACACCGGTAATGAAAACTATAACAGAAAGGATGTTTTTCAGGGTGAAAAACATGTAGGTGAACGGATCAACCGCTTTTACTGTGTAGTCCCTGGCAAAGAAGGTCATAGTAAGCCCGTTTTGGTGGAAACCCATCCAGAAGAAGATCACTACAAAGAAGACCAGCAATAGTGAAACCACGCGCTGTTTCTCCTCCTTGGTTGCAATCATTACGATCCAGGTAACAAAACTCACGAACAGTCCGATAGCACCGCCGGTAGCAATGTCTTTCACAAAGCTGATCAGTATAGCGGTAATAACACCCGCCACAAGGGCAACAGGAATGGCCAGGGGCTTCTCCCTGAGGGTAATGGTCTTCTCTCCGGCAACTTTTTCTCTCTTGGGAAGGTGCTTGTTAAAGATCAGGTAGGCCAGTAGTGAGATTACCATGGCAATGGCCGCGATCCCAAATGCAAAATTGTATCCTCTTGAAAAGATCTCAATGTAGCTGTTGGCAAACACGCCAAGGTCAGCCACCGGTCCGTTCAGGCTTACAGCATCGGCCAGTTGCTGAAGAATTCCGGCATCCTGGAGGGTTCCATCTTTATACTGGTGACAGAGTGCTGGAAGGCTGCCGTCATGGAGGAAGCCGTTGGTTTTCAACCACCAGTTACGGATTCCCATGGCGGCAAAGGGGGCGAAGAATGCACCCACGTTGATTCCCATATAGAAGATCAGGAAAGCGTTGTCACGTACCTTGTCATACTTGGGATCATCATAGAGTTGACCCACTACAGCCTGGAGGTTCCCTTTGAAGAAACCGTTTCCAATGGCGATGGTGAATAGGCCGACCACAGTGACCGGAAGTGAGAGTCCCGGGATCGCCATCATCACGTACCCCACAAACATGATCACCTGTCCCATAGAGATAACGGCAGTATATTTCTTGGTGGCATCGGCCAGAATTCCGCCTAACAGCGCCAGGGCGTAGATGGCGAAATAGAACCAGCTGTAAATATCCCCGGCTGTCTCTGCAGCAAGTCCGAATTTAGCCTGAAGGAACAGTACAAGGATTGCCATCATGGTATAGAAACCAAAACGCTCCCCCATGTTCGTAAAGAAGGCTACATAAAGTCCTTTAGGATGTCCTTTTAACATTGAGATAAGTTTTTATGAATATTCTAAATTTCGTAATGGGCACAAATATAGAAATAGTTTTTTCTTAATTTTGGTTCAAACAGCATGTTATGAAAATTTTCGGAGCTGAGCAGGTAAGGGGAATTGATGCATATACCATCAAAAATGAATCAATTCGATCCATTGACCTGATGGAACGGGCAGCGACGCAACTTGCTGGCTGGTATGTACGCCATTATCACACCGACCGGAAGGTTGTGGTTTTTGCCGGGTCCGGCAACAACGGGGGGGATGCCCTGGCCCTGGCCCGAATGCTGGCAGAGAGACAGTACCAGGTGGATTGTCACCTGCTTCGTTTTGGGAAGCTTTCTGAAAATTATGCCCTCAACCTGGAGCGGCTGAAGGAGCAGGGTACGGTTAAGCTGATTGAGATTGGGGAGCAGGATTCACTTCCGGAGGTTATGAAAGCGGATGTGGTGGTGGATGGAATTTTTGGTTCGGGCCTCTCCAGGATCGTTTCCGGACTGCCTGCCAGAGTGATCAGACATATCAATGATAGGGCCGGAACAGTGATTTCCATCGATATCCCGTCGGGACTCTTCGGGGAAGATAACTCAGATAATGATTACAACCAGGTGATCCGGGCGCACCATACCTTAACTTTCCAGTTTCCGTTTCTCTCCTTTTTCTTTGATCTCAATGATCAATATGTGGGACACTGGAGGGTACACGATATTAAACTGCATCCTCAGGCCATTCAGGATACGAAAACCGATTACCGGACCATCGAACCGGAGGAGATCCGGGCTCTTCTTCCCCGGCGTGAGAAATTTGCACACAAAGGCACTTTTGGACATGCCCTGATGATTTCAGGATGTTACGGCATGATGGGAGCAGCACTGCTGGCGGGAGAATCCTGCCTCAGGTCAGGTACAGGACTGGTTACTCTTCATGTACCGAGATTTGGGTATGGCATTGTGCAAACTGCATTTCCCGAGGCCATTGTAAGTCTTGACCAATCCGATATTCTTTTTAGTGAACCACCCGACCTGGGACCCTATAGTGCCATTGGCATTGGCCCTGGACTTGGGTGTAAACCCAATTCGGGCAAAGGGCTGAAGATGCTGCTGGAGAGAGCGGATCTGCCACTGGTGATTGATGCAGACGGACTGAATATCCTCTCGCAGCACCCCGATTGGTACGAATTGCTGCCGGAAGGGACCATCCTGACTCCACACCCCAAAGAGTTTGACAGGTTGGCCGGCATGAGCAACGGTTCATATGAGCGT
>DAOWNM010000087.1 GCA_030642565.1 Bacteroidota bacterium
CCCCAGGTAATATGCTGTCCAGTCGATGGAGAGCTCTTTCAGCTTGCTTCCCAGAACATAGTGAAAGCCGCTTTCAGCACTCTTATTGATTTTTGTAATATAGAGTATCTGTGGGATGATGGAGGCTCCATAGAGATCGGCTACATATTTCCAGAAAGAGTGTCCGGCATAACGGGCATCTTCATCCTGCAGATTGACAAATTTGCGGTATTTTCCTGAAACAATCCCATCTTTTACACGGTTCTCCAGTTCGTAGTCCCAGGGGTTGGAGACAAAAGAGATTAGCCCCTCCAGGTACCACTCAGGAAGGTTGATCATGGTGCTGCTGGTCAGGTTATCTTTGACCCCTTTGCCATACATCATTTCAGTCAGCAGAACCTCTGCAATGGCAGCCCTGATCTGGCGCTCGAAGTTCATATGATCCCCGTCAAAATAGAGAAAAACTTTGTTTTGAATGATTTTGGTGGTTCCCCCTATATTGTACTCTTCGGCCTCTGAGACCAGCCCGATATTACTCTGTCTGAAATCTGAAAGTTTGTTATAGGTCAGGAAAATCATTCGCCGCTCAATATCATAGTCGAAAAAGCGCTCAATCAGGGCCAGCTCCTTCTCCACGAAATCGGCCACATACAAAGAGAGATCGGTCCCGTTTTCGTAAGAGTATACATCAAATCTTTCAAAACGATAGTATTTCCAGTACCGGTTGTTATACTGTACCCTGTTTTTACCGAAATTCATCTGCATCCCGTTGTAAAACTGGGCAGACAAACTGGCTGAACTGAGCATCAGGAATAACAGGAGCCCTATTCTAGCAATGCTTCTCATTTCCTGTTTTGGCGATTTAAAAGTAAGCATTATTCGTAATATGGAGGTTTTAAAACCGGTCCGATAATTGCATTTGTAGGTTTACCTCAAAAATTGTGCAACTATTTATAGTTTATTTGTGTTAATTTTACAGACATAAGTGAATCTATTTTTGTTACTCAATCAAAAAAGTTGGAATATGAAACGGATATTGTTGTTATTCTGTTTGGCTGCTCTCATAGTACCTCTGATGTCACAGACGGTACAACCTAAGATATCCTTTAATGAGAAAACCTACAATTTCGGGAAATTTAAGGAGGCGGATGAAAAAGTGATTCATAAGTTTGAATTTGTTAATACAGGCGGCAGAGCCCTGATTATTCAGAATGTTTCAGCATCGTGTGGTTGTACGGCACCCAGATGGACGCGTGAACCGGTTTCCCCCGGAGCCAAGGGTTATGTGGCTGTCACTTACAATCCGGCTGGAAGACCTGGTTCTTTCAGAAAGTATGTGACCGTGATTTCAAACTCCAATCCCGGAAGTGTGAGGCTTACCATTGCGGGAGAGGTGGAACCCAAACCCAGAACCGTTGAGGATGACTACCGTTATGCCATGGGTCCCATGCGACTGAAGTCAAACCACCTGGCTTTTGGTAACCTGAAAAATACGGCAACAACAGAGAAGCAGCTTGAAGTTATTAACAACTCTGAGGAAGATGTTAAGGTGGCTTTTCAAAGGGTTCCCAAACATGTTACTATTAAAATGGAACCGGCCCTGCTAAAGCCAAAACAAAAAGGTATGATCGTTGCCACATACAGTGCTCCATTGAGAAATGACTGGGGATTTGTGATCGACCGGATGTCGCTTGACATTAACGGGAAAACCGAGAGGAACTATGGCCGGGTGGTCAGTGCAAATATGGAGGAGGATTTTTCTGCCCTGTCCGAGGCGGAACTGGCAAATGCTCCTGTACTCAGTGTGGATAATGCGGAGTTCAAATTTGGAAAGATCAAGCAGGGAGAGAAGGTGGAGCATACATATGTGGTGACCAATTCGGGCAAATCGGATCTCCATATCAGAAAGGTTAAGGCATCCTGTGGTTGTACCGCGGTTCAACCCGAGAAGAGGGTGATCTCTCCCGGTGAATCGGTTAATATCAAAACTGTTTTCAACTCTGCCGGAAAGGTTGGAAACCAGAACAAAACGGTAACCATTATTACCAATGATCCCAAGAAGAGCAAGATGATCCTCTGGGTGAAAGGGGAAGTTATTAAGTCTTAAAGTCTGGTTAAAGCAGAGATTCTAACTTTTCGCGAAGTTCATTACCATGCATGTTCTTGGCAATGATAATGCCATTCCTGTCGATTAATACGGTATGGGGGATAGCCGGTACACCATAGAGTTCCGCTCCCACTGAATTCCAGTACTTCAGATCGGAAATATGGTTCCAGCTAAGATTATCATCGGCAATGGCCTTTACCCAGCTTGCAGAATCACGATCAAGAGATACGCCCAGAATATCGAAGCCCTTTTCGTGGTACTCGTTGAAAATTTCCACCACTTCGGGATTGGCCCTTCGGCATGGTGCGCACCAGCTGGCCCAGAAGTCGATCAACAACACACCTCCGTTGTGTACGTCAGAAACTTTCAGGATCTCACCCTCAGGGGTTTCCAGTCCAAAATCGGTATAGTTCTCTCCTATGGCAACAGCTTTCATTCTTTCCATTTTACCATACATGTACTTGTACTCTTCCATTTGCTGCAGAGGTGTGTCCAGGCTGGTAAGTACAGCTTCAAGCTGTTCGGTATCCAGCATAAAGAATGTACCCCTTAATGCAAGTACTGTTGCAAAGGAGGAGGGATTCTCCGCGATATATAGAGAGTCAACAGCACCCTGTTTTTCATATAACTTATAGTAAGCCTCACGCAGGCTGTCACTTTTCAGAGGATTTTCAGGATCGGGACCCTTTCTGAGTTCAGTGATCATTTCATTCATTTTTTCTGTAATGGGTCTGAGCTTCTCATTGTATTCATTCAGGTCATTTTGGGCTTTACTGTCCGTTTCGATCTGATGATCATCCATGGTTCCGGTAATCGTGTAGTTGCTGTTTTCAACCAGCAGCCGGATGGAACCCTCTGCATCTTCCACTGACAGGTACATGGTGGTTACTCCCTCCACACTCTTTGAAAGAACAGCAGGAGTCCCTGATTTTGCAAAGGCAGAATCATAGGTCACATAATTTCTCTCTTCCCGGGCCATTAGCTTGACCCATTTACCCTCGGTGCCCTCCAGGTTCACTTCAATGGTATAGACTTCTTTGTTTTGATCACATGCCTGTAAAGCAATGACGGCCAGCATGATCCAAATTAACTTGCGCATATCTGATTTTTTTTTAATGGATGCGCAATAATACAATTTTTTATTAAACGGAGGCAAAGTCAGGTAGATTAAATCCCTGATTTATACTTGTTCAAGATAGAGGTGGCGGCCATAAAGGAGGTGATACGTCCTTCGGAAATGGCTTTTTCATGATTCTCAAGCTCTTTTCTCATGGCCGGATCATTAAATACCTGGTTGTAGATCCCATCCTTGAGCGTCTCATACATCCAGTACCTGGACTGTTCCAGCCTTTTCTCCTTCAGGAAACCGGTCTTTGAAACAAAGGAGGAGTACTCCTGTATCATTTCCCATATTTCACTGATACCTTTGTTGTAAAGTGAAGAACAGCTCTTTACCTGCGGAATCCATCCGGAGAGTGAAGGGGGAAAGAGGTGTAACGCATTGGTAAATTCAGCCTGGGCCCGCCTTGCCCTGCGGATGTTATTGCCATCGGCTTTATTAATTGCTATGGCATCGGCCATCTCCATGATCCCCCTTTTTATTCCCTGCAATTCATCACCGGCTCCCGCCAGCATCAGCAGGAGAAAGAAATCGACCATACTGTGGACCGCTGTTTCGGATTGTCCCACACCAACTGTCTCCACAAAAATAGTGTCGAATCCTGCTGCCTCGCAAAGAATAATGGTCTCCCTGGTTTTCCTTGCTACCCCGCCCAGTGTTCCTCCAGAGGGAGAGGGTCTGATATAGGCGTTACTGCTTCCTGCCAGCTCCTCCATTCGGGTTTTATCGCCCAGAATGCTACCCCTGGAACGCTCACTGCTTGGATCAATAGCCAGTACAGCCAGCCTGCCGCCCCCTTCAATAATATGCTTGCCCAACGACTCTATGAATGTACTTTTCCCGGCACCCGGTACTCCTGTGATCCCCACACGGAACGCATTTCCTGAATAGGGAAGAGAGGCAGTGATCAGTTCCTGTGCAGCCTTTTGATGGCTCTCAAGGGAGCTCTCCACCAGGGTAATGGCCTGGCCCAGCATACTGATGTCGCTGTTGCGGATTCCGCTCAGCAGTTCATCACTGCTGTACTGCCTCTTTTTTGCCCTTTTCAGATGATCGACAGCCTGCTGGTTGATTGAACCCGGCTGCTCGACACCTTCGGAGACAGAGAGTGCACTCTTTTTCTTTTTAGTCCCCGACATGTAGTGTTTGAAAGTGTTCTTTTAGAATTGTCTCTATCTGCTTCTGAGTCTGAATACTTGTGGTGGCTTTGACAACCGTTCCATTTTTGATGTAGACAGTAAAGGGTAGTCCCAGAAATCCATGGCATTCGGGCAGATTACGGATCATATGTACCTCGGGATGATCAAAGGGTATATCGTAGAACTCCACCTGTTGGAACTGCTCCTTCAGGATTTCCATGGCCGAATATACCGGTGCACACATGGGACCCATCCGGCCACAGCATATTATCACATTTTCATTTTCTTCAACGACCAGGTTAAATTCAGCTTCCGAATGGATATGTTTGAGTCTTGTCTGAAGTTCCATTTTGTTATTCAATTTTTAAGTTGGAATTGAATACTTGGGGACGGTGTATTTATTCTTAAAATACTCATAAATAGATATTTGAGCTCTGATGTCGGGCCCCTTTGTAATGATTCTCTGATTTTTCAGATTTTCATCAATCTCACAGGCTTTAACATTGTCAGAGAGCTGAATATTCAGTATATCAAGTAACTCTTTTTTCAGATCGGGATCGTAAACCGGGACGATACACTCTACCCTGCTCCGCAGGTTTCGTTTCATCCAGTCGGCCGAACCAAGGTAGACATGGTGGTCACCATCGTTTAGAAAAATAAAGACCCTGGCATGCTCAAGATACCTGTCAACAATGCGGATCACCCTGATGTTTTTACTATAAGGCATCCCCGTTCTCAATGTACACACCCCCCTGATGATCAGGTCCACCTTTACACCGGCTTCACTGGCTTTGTAGAGGTTGTCTACCATCTCTTTGTCCTGCAGTCCGTTCATCTTTAATAAGATGTACCCGATCTTCCCCTCCTTCACGTTGGTTATCTCCTGGTCAATCATCTCAATGAACGAGGATACCATATTGAATCCCGGTACCAGAATATGTTTGAAATTGGGACGTAACTGCTGGTCTTCCAGGTGCTTGTAAAGCTCTTTCACCTCACTGACCACCTCTGGATTGGAGGTAAACAGTCCGTGATCACCATAAAGGCGGGCAGTTTTTTCATTGAAGTTACCGGTGCCAAGATAGGCCTGATCGCCATATTTTGTCCCTTTCTTCCGGATGACCAAAGCGATTTTGGCATGTACTTTTAGTTTGGGGATGCTGTAGATGATCCGGATTCCAGCCTTGGTCATCTCATAGGCCCATTTCAGGTTGGCCTCTTCGTCAAATCGCGCCTTTAGCTCCACAAATACGGTTACTTTTTTCCCGTTTTCGGCAGCTGCAATCAGGGAGTTCACCACCACAGAGTGGTCCGATACCCGGTACTGCGTGGCTTTGATCTCTTTGACAGTGGGATCGGTGGATGCCTCCCTGAGGAACCTCAGGTAGTGCTCAAAGGGCTGATAGGGAACACTCAGCAAAAAGTCTTTCTTAGCAATGAGACTGCCAATGGGTTTTTTTTGGTTGGCCAGAGCAGGTATGGGGATCGGAGGAAGACTCTGAATCTCAAATTTGGGATAGGCGGGATTTGGAAAACTGAAAAAATCCCTGAAGTTGTGCCTGTTTCCTCCCATCACCATGATATCCTTGCTTATATGGAAGGAGGTGGTCAGGTAATCCAGCAGTTTCTCCGGCATGGCCCGGTCAAACTGGAAACGGTTGGGTTTGCCTACGGATCGCATCGATCTGATCCTGTCGATGGCATTGATCAGGTCTTCTCCCTCATAATCGTCATACTCCATATCGGCATCCCTGGTAAGTTTCAGGGAGTAACTGTTTTTGACTTTGTATCCGGGGAAGATGGCATCGATGTGTTGCATGATCACATCCTCTACGAACATGATGTAGTGTTTACCATCTTGTTCGGGCAGTTCCATAAACCTGGAGATATTGTGGTCGGTGGGAATTTTCACCATTCCATACCGCTCCAGCTGTTTATGTTTGTTGCTGTCCCTGCTGACCATCTTGAGGGCCATGTAAGGTTGCCCGGTCTTCATAAATGGCCGGACCTTCTTTTTTACAAGGAGAACAGGTTGAATGGATGTGATGATGGTGGTATAGAACACCTCTCTGACAAATTTATTCTGTTCTTCCGTCAGCTCCTCCTTGTCATTCACCACGATAATATTGTTCTTTCGAAGCTCAGGGAGTATCTCCTGCTCGAAGATCAGATGAAAGATCGATTGCTGATTGGTAACAATTTCATTGATCTGCCTGATAATGTTTGCCGGGTCAACACTCCTGAAGTGCTGTTTGGGAAACTCACGCTCGTGTCGAAGCATCTGTTTGTAGTAACTGACTCTCACCTGGTAGAACTCCTCCGTGTTGTTGGAGTAAATGGCCAGGAATTTGATGCGTTCATAAAGAGGAAGGGTTTTATCCATGGCTTCCTGAAGTACCCTGAAGTTAAAAGAGAGCCAGCTGATATCGCGGTTGGTGTATTCGTATTTGCTCATATGGAGGAGATGAATATACAAATGTAACGATAGTTTGCAAATTGATTAGCATGCAGCAGGCTATACCTGTCCCATAATAGCTGGAGTTTCTATTGGAAACTTCCCGGTTTTTCTTATTTTAGTAAAAAACACCCAGACATGGATATACTATCTAATCCTGCAGTGATCTGGTTTCTTATAGGTCTTGGTCTGCTGCTTCTTGAATTGGTTCTTCCGGGACTTGTGATTCTGTTTTTTGGAGCAGGAGCATGGATAACGGCCCTTGTCTGTACCTTCTCTGATATTAATCTGAACTGGCAGATCCTGATCTTTCTGGTGGCCTCACTGCTGGGGCTGGTTTTGCTTAGAAAATATCTGAAGAGACGCTTCTTCAACCGAACAGATAAAGAGATAGATGATCAGCTTGAAGAGTTTATCGGCCGAAAGGGCAGGGCGATCGATGATTTCAAAAGTGGTTCAGGCAAGATTGAGTTTAAAGGAACGAGGTGGTCGGCGCGTAGCGATGACACTGTAGCCAAGGGCGACTGGGTGGTTATCAAGAGCAAGGAGAGCCTTATCCTGAATGTCAAAAAGAGCAACCAATAACTGATATCTTATGGAAATGAATGCATTAACACTGGTATATGCCGGGTTGATTCTCCTGGCACTGATCCTTCTTTTATCCTCTGTCAAAGTGGTGCCCCAGCGAAAAGCCTATATCGTGGAGAGACTTGGTAAATACCGGGTCACCCTTATGGCGGGATTCAATATTCTGGTCCCGTTTATTGACCGGGTGAGGTACCGGCATACATTGAAGGAACAGGCCATTGATGTGGCTTCCCAGATTTGTATCACAAAAGACAATATTTCGGTTGAGGTGGACGGAATTCTTTATTTGCAGGTACTCGATGCCATGAAAGCTTCTTATGGGATTGATCATTACCAGTTTGCATCGATCCAGATTGCACAGACCACCATGCGGAGTATAATCGGGAAACTGGAACTTGACAGGACCTTCGAGGAGAGAGAGACCATAAACAACAGCATTGTTAGTGCAGTGGATAAAGCCAGTGATCCATGGGGTGTTAAAGTGACACGCTATGAGGTTAAGAACATCATTCCTCCCCAGAGTATTAAAGATGCCATGGAGAAGCAGATGCGTGCCGAACGTGAAAAGCGTGCCGTGATTGCCGAGTCGGAGGGAGAGAAGCAGGCCAAGATCAATGTGGCGGAAGGGTCGAAACAGGAGGCGATCAAAGAGTCGGAGGGGGAGATGCAGAAGAGGATCAATGAGGCCACAGGAAAGGCCTCGGAGATTGAGCAGGTGGCTGTGGCTACAGCAAATGGAATCAGGGCCATTGCACTCTCCATCAATGAAAAAGGTGGAAAAGATGCTGTGAACCTGAGGATAGCAGAACAGTATCTGATAGAATTCGGAAAATTGGCCAAGGAATCAAACACCATGATTATGCCTTCAAACCTGGCCGATATATCGAGCATCATTGCCACGGCGACCAAGGTTTTTGATACCACCAAGAAATCCTGATTGTTGATATTTTTTTAAAAAGCCGGCGGTATCATTATATATAGTTATACTTTTGCCCCGTTGTACAGACAGAGGAGCCAAAGATAGGTGTTGTATGAGCGGTCGGTTGATTAAAATAGCTGTATTATTTTTCATGGTGATGTTGCTTTCTGCAGCCACTATCATTGTTTCCAGGGGAACAAAGTCCCTGGAAACTGTATCGGCACAGCTCTATGTGCCTCCAATAGCGGAGAAGAACCCCGTGCCATTATCCAGGCCTTTGCGGGAGTTTGTGCAGTTTATGGAACAGGAGTTGGACAGTACGCACACTGTAGGAGCGGCCTTTACCATTGTTCATGGTGGGGAGATAGTTTATACGGGTACTTACGGGGAGCGGGAGTATGGAAGCCAGAAGGAGGTGGATGAGCACACCCTTTTCAGGCTGGCCTCGGTATCCAAAGGATTTGCCGGAGTGCTGGCCAGTATGCTCGAGCAGGATGGAGCTTTTTCACTGAACGACCGAGTGGTGGATCACTACCCGGGATTTTTACTCAAAGATTCTGTCAGTACGACCGAACTCACCATCAGGAACCTTTTGAGTCATACTTCGGGCCTGGTACCATATGCCTTTGATAACCTGGTGGAAGCTGATCAGGAGTTGTATTCCATTATTGAACGCCTCGATGAGGTGGATATCTCGGCTCCTCCCGGTGAACTGTACGGGTACCAGAATGTGATGTTCAGTATGGTCGATCCCATTCTACGGAAAACCACAGGGATACCCTATCAGGTGCTGCTGCAGGAGAAGATATTCAAGCCGCTGGGAATGATGGATGCTTCGGCCGGACCAGTTGACCTTCAGAGGAATCCCAACATGGCCTATCCACATGTAAGAAACAAAAGTGGCTACGTGGCGATTCACCCGCATGAAGGATATTACAACGTTTTGCCAGCAGCTGGTGTAAATGCAAGTATCTCCGATATGGAGCAGTGGCTTCTTGCCCTGCTGGGTTATCAGCAGG
>DAOWNM010000014.1 GCA_030642565.1 Bacteroidota bacterium
GAAGGTCAGGCCGGACAAACTGAGGTTTTAAAGCTGGAACAAAAGGTTATTGAGACTCTGGCAGCCCTACCTGATAATTCGACTGTTCCTTCAGAGGATGAAAAGGATACTAAACTGGGGAAGCTGGATGTGAAGAAGCCAGAGGATAAGGGACAACCCGGGGAGGCTCAGCTTACCATGGCTATGCAGCAGATCGACATCGTGGAGAGTGAACATATGAACCAGCCGGATGAGGAGCAGGATCCTGAACCGGCAACCGATCCTGAACCGGCAACCGATCCTGAACCGGCAACCGATCCTGAACCGGCAACCGATCCGGTGGTAAAACTGCTGCCGGATACAGCCGATGATCTTAGCACAGATCCTTTTCCCCTGATGGAACAGGATCACAAGAGGGATCCCCGGTGGATGGTGGGTGCTGCCCTTTCACCGCTCTATAGTTTTCGTGATGCCGATGGTGCCATACCAGACAACCCTGCTGAGTCAGGGATGCTCTCTTACTCCACCGGGGTACATGTAAGCTACAGGAGGAGTTCCAGGTTCGCCATTGAAACCGGTATCTATTATAACAAAACCGGGATTGTTATCGGTGCTCCGGGAATCCAGGTGTTTAGCCAGAATAGCGACGACATGCTCTTTGGGGCAGGATCGGAACGGACCGATATAAAGACAGTGAACAACTCGGTAGGAAATATCATTGCCTATTCGGGCGATATCTATATGAATGGATACAAGATCAATGCGGAAAATTCGACCAATGCATATGCAACCGCAGCCCTTAATGAAGTTGAAGCTTCTGAATCGGGAATTCAGCAACATCTGGATTATCTGGAGCTGCCCTTTAACCTGCGGTATTCGGTTATTGACCGGACTATCGAACTGCAACTGGTGGGCGGAATGAGTACTAATTTTCTGGTTAGCAATTATGTAACCATGGAGACCACGTCGGGTCAGGAAGAGATCGGTTACCTCTCCAATGTTAAAACGGTAAATTATTCAGGGAATGCAGGGTTGGGAATAATCTATCATATGGGTGGAAAACTTAGTCTTATGATGGAGCCCAGGTTCCGCTATTTTATTAACTCAGTGAACGATGCTACCCTTCCATCCACCAGGCCCTATTCACTGGGGCTTTATACTGGCCTGAGTTATACCTTCTAGAACCTTTCACCTCTTTCTTTATCAGAATGGAAACAAATCAGTAATTTTGTTCGTTACTGTGGGAAAGGGTATTCATTTTATTGAGAGAGATTATGGTTAGTGAGAAGAGAGGCAGGAGGGCAAAACATCACCTTTTCATGATTTCGTTTGCCATCACAGGTGTGCTAGCAGTTGCATTGGCTGCGACGGGGTATACCGGAACCAGATCAGGTTCAGTGATACCTGATGATAAACAGTCATATACTGTTTACGGTGTAGAGATTCCAAACCAGGTGACATTTGCGGGTGAACCGGTTCCCCTGGACCTGTTTGATGTAAAGGAGTCTCTGGACAGGGAGCTGCTTTCCAATACATATTTTCACTCCCAGACCATCCGGCTGATCAAGATGGCCAATCGCTATTTTCCGCAAATCGAGCCGGTGCTGAAGAAGAACCTGGTTCCCGATGATTTCAAATACCTGGCAGTGGCAGAGAGTGGGTTAACACAGGCTGTCTCGCCCGCAAAAGCCGTTGGATTCTGGCAGCTTCTAAAGGGGACAGCAGAGGAGTACGGACTCGAGGTGCGGACCGGGGTGGATGAACGCTATCATGTGGCCAAATCCACAGAGGTAGCGTGTCAATACCTGATTGATTCTTACCAGAAATATGGCAACTGGACCATGACTGCTGCATCTTACAATGCAGGCAGGAGGGGGGTGGACCGGCAGATCGAACGCCAAAAAAAGGAGAACTATTATGACCTGCTCCTGAATGAGGAGACCGCAAGGTACCTCTATAGGGTGGTGGCCTTTAAACTAATCTTTGAAGATCCTGTAGCTTACGGGTTTACCCTTTCCAAGAAGGACCTTTACCCCGAAATTCCTGTTTATACAGTGGAAGTGGATAGTGCCATTGCTGATTTTGCTGATTTTGCAGGCGAGCATGGAACCAATTATAAAATCTTAAAATATCTGAATCCCTGGTTGAGGGATAACAATATGTCCAATCCTTCGCATAAGAAGTACGAGATTCTCATTCCTGAGAGAGGGTATCGCCGTATGGATGCATGGGATCCTCAATAGTAAGAGGGCAATCGAAGCAGCGTGATTAGGGAAGAGCAGAATATAGAGGTGCTGGGTGCACGGGTGCACAATCTGAAAAATATTGATGTGACCATACCCCGGAACAGCCTGACGGTTATTACCGGTTTAAGCGGAAGTGGTAAATCCTCCCTGGCATTTGATACCATCTACGCTGAGGGGCAGCGAAGGTATATTGAGACACTCAGTGCCTATGCCCGGCAATTCCTGGGTAACATGGAACGGCCCGATGTGGATAAGATTACCGGATTGAGCCCGGTGATCTCCATCGAACAGAAAACCACCAATAAAAATCCCCGGTCGACCGTGGGGACAGTAACCGAAATTTATGATTTCCTGAGGCTCCTTTATGCAAGGGCATCCGATGCATACTCTTATGTGACAGGTGAGAAGATGGTGAAGTACACGGAGGATCAGATCCTGAGTATTATCATGGAGGCCTTTTTGGAGAAGAAAATCTATATACTGGCTCCTGTGGTACGGGGTCGGAAGGGCCACTACAGGGAGTTGTTTGAACAGATCAGGCGAAACGGCTATATATATGCCCGAATCGATGGCAAGATTGAGGAGGTCAAGCCGGGAATGCGCATTGACCGTTACAAAAATCATGATATCGAGGTAGTTATTGACCGGCTCTCGGTCAGGGAGAAGGATCGGGAGAGGTTGAAGAAGTCCCTCTCGGCCGCTTTAAAGCAGGGCAAAGGGATCACCATGATCCTGGAGAAGGATGGAAGCGAACCCCGCTACTTCTCAAGCCAGTTGATGTGTCCCACTTCGGGAATCTCTTATAATAAACCGGCTCCGCACAGTTTTTCTTTTAACTCTCCACAGGGTGCATGTCCCCATTGCAACGGACTGGGAACTATCAATGATGTGGATATCAGGAAGATCGTTCCAGACGACAGCAAAAGTATCCGGAACGGGGCACTGGTACCGGTGGGCAAACAGAGGAATGCACTTATTTTCTGGCAGATGGAAGCCATTGCATCAAAATACGGTTTTACCCTGGATACTCCGGTGAAGGAGATTCCGGAACAGGCTTTGCGCTGTATCCTGTTTGGTTCGGAGGAGCCGTTGAAGTTGCAAAATACCCCTCTGGGCGCAAACTCCAACTATTTCCTGAGTTTTGAAGGCATTATCAATCACATACAAAACAGTGCAGGGGAGGGCAATGGCACCAGCGGAAAGCAACAGGTAAGAGAGTTTATCAGGAAGGTTACCTGTCCACACTGTAACGGGAATCGATTGAAGAAGGAGATGCTCTATTTCCGAATCAATGGAGAAAATATCGCCGGATTGTCTGCCATGGATATTGGCGAGCTAGCTGAATGGTTCAGCCATATTGAAGAGCATCTGAGTGAACGACAAAATATTATTGCCAGGGATATCCTGAAAGAGATTCGGGACAGACTCGGATTTCTGCTGGATGTGGGGCTCAACTATCTATCTCTTCAACGCAGTGCCCGTTCGCTTTCAGGGGGTGAGAGTCAGCGGATCCGACTGGCTACCCAGATCGGTTCCAGGCTGGTCAATGTGCTTTATATTCTGGATGAACCCAGTATCGGTTTACATCAACGGGATAACAGGAAACTCATTGCATCGCTACAAAATCTTCGTGATCAGGGAAACTCTGTGATCGTGGTGGAGCACGATAAGGAGATGATCCTCTCTGCCGACTATATTGTTGACCTGGGTCCGGGTGCTGGCCGGCTGGGAGGAGAGTTGGTTGCGTGTGGTTCACCAACCCAGATTCTGAAGGGTGGTACACTTACTGCCGAATACCTGAACCAGACCAGAGAGATTTCCCTGCCCAAGCAGCGACGGCCCGGAAATGGGAAGGAACTGGTGCTTTGTGGAGCCTCTGGCAATAACCTGAAGAGTGTGAACATCGCCTTTCCGCTGGGGAAGTTCATATGCGTTACCGGAGTCAGTGGTAGCGGAAAATCGACCCTGATTAATGAAACACTGCAGCCTATCATCAGTAAGAAGCTTTATAGATCGAACAAGGACCCGTTGCCCTATGAGTCGTTGGAGGGTCTCGACCTGGTCGATAAAGTGATCGAAGTGGACCAGTCACCCCTGGGCCGGACCCCACGATCAAATCCTGTGACCTATACCGGTGTGTTTAGCGACATCAGGAAGCTGTTTGAGCAGACACCCGATGCAAAGATTCGTGGATACAAGGCGAGCAGGTTCTCTTTCAATGTAAAGGGGGGGCGTTGCGAAACCTGTGGCGGTGCAGGAGTGCAAACCATAGAGATGAATTTTCTTCCCGATGTATATGTACGATGCAAAGCATGTAACGGGAGACGTTATAACCGGGAAACGCTGGAGGTCAGGTACAAAGATAAAAACATCAATGATGTTTTGAAGATGACCATTAACCAGGCTGTGGAGTTCTTCTCCGGTATTCCATCCATTCTAAGAAAATTGAAAACCCTGCAGGAGGTGGGACTGGGATATATCCGGCTTGGGCAACCATCCACTACACTTTCAGGAGGCGAATCGCAACGGGTGAAGCTCTCAGCAGAGCTGGCAAAAAAAGATACCGGTAAAACCCTTTATATTCTGGATGAGCCCACCACGGGCCTTCATTTTGAAGATGTTAGGGTATTGCTGGAGGTAATAGCCAGGCTGGTGAACAAGGGCAACAGCGTGATCATGATCGAGCACAATATGGATGTCATTAAGGTTGCTGATCACATCATCGACCTGGGCAGGGAGGGAGGAAGCCTGGGAGGAACTATTCTGGCAGAAGGGACTCCGGAGGAGGTGGCAGGGGTGGAGGATAGCTATACCGGTAATTTTCTTAGGGAGGAACTGCCTTTGAGATAATTATACTAAATTGTTCTGGTAATAAAATGAGAGATAATGAGGGCAAATGACGAGAAAATCAAGAAGGCATTCAAGCAGAAAACCTGGAACGAAATAAAGATAGCCGATTCATGGCAGATCTTTAAGGTCATGGCAGAATTTGTGGAAGGTTTTGAAAAAATGGCTTCTATCGGTCCATGTGTATCCCTGTTTGGCTCGGCCAGAACAGAACCTGAAAACAGGTATTATATACTGGCTGAAGAGATTGCATATAAGCTTACACAGAGTGGATACGGTGTGATCACCGGGGGTGGTCCTGGTATTATGGAAGCAGCCAACAGAGGGGCCCAGCGGGGAGATGGTATCAGTGCGGGACTGAACATCAAGCTCCCCTTTGAGCAGGGTTCCAATCCATATATTGATGCCGATAAGTTGATCACCTTTAAGCACTTCTTTGTAAGGAAAGTGATGTTTCAGAAGTATGCCCAGGGATTTATTGTATTGCCCGGTGGGTTCGGGACTTTCGATGAATTTTTTGAATCGGCCACTCTGATTCAGACTGGAAAAATAGGGAAATTTCCAATTGTACTTGTGGGCTCAGAGTTCTGGAAAGGATTGGTGGACTGGATTGAAAAGGTGGTGCAGGAGGAGGAGAATAATATCAGTCCGGCAGACATGGAACTTTTGACTGTAGTGGACAGTGCAGAAGAGGCAGTGGATGTGATCAATAAATTCTATTCAAAATACCTGTTGAGTCCTAATTTCTAGAGACAAGTGCAGTTTCAATGTTAGTAATTCCGCAGATTATATGAGAAATTATTTTGTACATTGTATCGAAAATTAATCCTTTTCATGATGAAGCATATTACCCATTGTCTAGCCGTTTCCATGTTTTTCCTGTCATTTTCGCTTAGCGGACAGGATGTGGAGATATCCATAGATCATCCCGACAGGGTGAATGCAGGAGAGGATTTTACAGTTACAGTGACCATCAAAAAGGGCTCGCTAACAGACTATTCCCGTTTCTCACAGGATATACCACTTGGCCTGACAGCCACCAATGTGAGTTGCCCCAATGCAGATTTTAGTTTTGATGAACAGAGGATAAGGATCATATGGTTGAAGATGCCGGATGCCAGTGAAATTTCTGTATCCTATTTAGTATCTGTAGATTCCAGGCTTAAAGGGACCTTTAATCTCGGTGGTGTGTTTGCCTATGTGGTAGATGAGGAACGTAAGTTTTTGAATTTTGATCAATACAATGCGATCACCATTGTTCCAAATAGATCAATCGACCCGGCACTGATTGTCGATATTCGAGATTTCAAGGGAGGAGCTGCTGTGGTTCCTGCGGCTGTCTCAACGGGGACCGGTTTTGCTATGGCCATTCGTCAAAAACCTCTGTTGCTGAACACCGGTGGATATATGGTTCATATCTTAATAGATAATCCCTCCGGAAGCAAGTATGCCAAGGTGGAGGAGACCATTCCGTCGGGATACCTGTTTGAAGAGGTGAATTCAAATGAAGGAATCGTTTCTCATGCAGCTTCTACAGTGAAATTCATATGGATGAAATTACCGGAACAGTCTGAATTTGAGGTGGTTTACAGGCTTATCCCTAAGCAAAATGAACCTCAGGGTAATATGCTGATTGAAGGTTTGTTAACCTATACTGCAGGAAGTGAAAACAGGGTAGCCGAGATTGTGCAGATGGATGTCTCCCTGGATAATCTGACCACCGCTCAGAAAAGAAACCTTCTGAACACCGGAACGATTCCCGCTGGTACCAAAACAGCTCCTGCTGTTAAGAGAGAGACCCGGCCTCCATCCACTTCTACTAATATTGGCAGTGCTTCGGATAGAGTGATCGTCCATACCAGGGTGCTGGACCGGGGTACGGGAGTCTATTTTCGGGTACAACTGACAGCCAACCTAAACCCTTTCGATGCCACAACATATTACCGGGAGGTTGGAGTGGACAGAGAGGTGCTTGTTGAACAGCACAAAGGTCTCTATAAATATACTATCGGCCCTTTTCAATCCTATGACCAGGCGCTTTCATACAAAGAGACAGTTGACAGGCTACCGGAAATAGAGGGGGCATTTATTGTCGGATACCAGAATGGTAACCGTGTTGCTATCCACTCGCTCAGGTAATTGATTTCAGTAATCGAAAACTTCATTGCATTATCGACGAACATACAGATTTCTGCTTCTGTTTCTTTCCATGGGTCCACTACTGGTTCAAGGACAGGAGATAGATTATGATTCGCTGCTTCAGAGGATCGATACGGTGGAGAATCCGGTTTATAAACCGGTGGTCTCCTTCTCATATGGTGTCCTGAATTTTCGTGGAGATGTGCGTAATAGCTTTGTTAGTCCGGCTATAGGAAACAATGCTGCTTCTGTAAATCTATCCACCTTTGTTGACAGGAAGCATAATTTCATTGCAAATTTCTCCTTTTTGCTTGGGAACCTGAGTGGCAACACTTACTCTTATACCGATATCTCCCGGAATCTGAATTTCAGGTCATCGGTATCTTCTATCGGGGCAAATGTCGAATACAGGTTTGGTCATTTTATTGAGAAAGATGCCCTTATAAGGCCCTATGTCTCATTGGGGGTGGGGATTCTGAACTTCAGTGCAAAAGGGGACCTGGTTGATGCCAATGGATTAACCTATTATTACTGGTCGGACGGATCTATAAAGGATGCGCCGGAATCACTTCCGGGCGAGGCTCTTCCTCTGTATCGTGATTACGATTATGAAACTGACCTTCGTCTGCGTGAACAGGAGGAGTTTGGATTGGGCGATTATAGTCAGAACGCTCTTGTGTTTCCGGTTGGTTTGGGGAGCCACTTTCGAATCAACAGCCGTGCTTTTTTCAGCCTGGGAATCTCCTATAACTATGCAATGACAGATATGCTGGATAATGTGGCTTATGAAGGAACCAGTATAGTGGGGAGCAAAGGGAATGACAGTTTTATCTTTTCCCACCTTTCGCTCCATTTCGACCTCTTTTCCGATCCGGCTACAAGAACGGTTGATCTGTTGTATGCTGATGTGGAGTTTGATCCGCTTCTGTTTGATGATGAAGATGGAGATTTTGTGCTGGATGTTTCGGACCGTTGTCCCGGTACTCCTTATGGTGTTGAGGTGGATACGGTTGGGTGCCCGCTGGATAGCGATATGGATGGGGTGGCCGATTACCTTGATCAGGAGCTGGATACAGAGCGGGATGCATGGGTGGATGAAGAGGGTGTTACGGTATCTGAAGAGGAGTTCCTGGCAGCAATGGATCTTCGGGAAAATGCCATGCCCCGTGAAGAGGTGGAGTATTACATGGCTATTATCAGCGGGAAGTACAGGCTGGACTCAAGGGTTGAAATTCCTGAAAATTTCCAGTCGCTTGATATAAATGGAGATGGTTATCTCTCTTTTGAAGAGTTACTGCTGGTTATCGACAAGTATTTTGATTTTCAACTGGACCTGGAGGAGGTCAGGTTGCTCAATGAATTCTTCTTCTCCCAGTAAGATTTGGCCTATTTAATTCTGTGAAGACGATCCATCTGGCGCTGGGCGTCTTTTCGTTTAATAGTTTCCCGCTTATCATACTCCCTTTTTCCCCTGGCCAGCCCAATCTCCAGTTTGGCATAACCGGAGTCTGAAATATAAATCTTTAGCGTGGTAATGGTGAGACCGCTTTCCCGGGTTTTGCGCTGTAGCTTTTTCAGTTCATGGCGGGTCATCAGCAGTTTCCTGTCACGTCCCGGCGTATGCTTGTTGAAACTACCCCAGGCATAATCCGCGATTTGCATACCCCTTACATAGAGTTCGTTGTTTTCAAACAGGCAGTAGGACTCTACCAGGCTCACCTTTCCCATCCGGATCGATTTGATCTCCGTACCCTGCAGTTGAATTCCGGCCACGTACTTCTCCAGGATCTCATAGTCGTGGTAGGCCTTCTTATTCCTGATATTGATTTTATTTCCCATTTCTGTTTTCGTCTCCAAAGGTATAAAAAAGGTATATTTGATTTCACTTGATGAGAAAATGATTGATCTGGTAACGGTCCTGGGACATACAGCAGCTGGAAAGACTTCTTTTGCAGCTCATCTGGCTCATCATGTGGGAGGGGAAATAATCAGTGCCGACTCCAGGCAGGTTTACCGCAGGATGGATATTGGAACCGGTAAAGATTACAAGGATTACCTGGTTAAAGATCACCAGGTACCAGTCCATCTGATTGATATCCTGGATGCCGGTTATGAGTACAATGTGTATCTTTTTAAACGCGATTTCTTAAAGGTTTTTACAGATATCTCCGAAAGAGGGATCATGCCAGTGCTTTGTGGGGGGACAGGTCTTTATATTGAGTCGGTTCTTCGAAATTACTGGCTGTTGAATGTGCCTCTGAATACCGGCTTAAGAGAGGAGTTGGAAAATAAGAGTTATAAAGAGCTGACTGGGATTCTCAAGTTGTATGTCCCTCTGCATAATATTACGGATACGGCCAATCGTAAACGTTTGATCCGGGCCATTGAGATTGCCATATACCAATCGGCTCAGCCAGATAATGCAGCTGATGAACGGGAGTTCAATCCACTTGTACTGGGAATCAGGTTCGAAAGGACAATTCGGAGAGAACTGATCACCCGGCGACTCAGGGAGCGAATGGAAGAGGGGATGGTTGAAGAGGTGGAGGAACTTTTAAGGAGTGGGGTACCGGCCGGGAAACTTGATTACTATGGACTGGAATACCGTTATGTCAGTAAATACATACTGGAAGAACTCACCTATGACGAGATGTTCAGTAAACTGAATACAGCCATACATCAGTTTGCCAAGCGGCAGATGACCTACTTCAGGGGGATGGAGCGCAGGGGTATTGCAATACATTGGCTGGATGGCACTCTTTCCATGAAAGAAAAGACAGAGCAGGCTGTGACCCTGCTTAATGGCTCCTGAATTCCCAGGGCAGATCCATAATAAACCATATCATTCCCAGGGCAATCAGGATATTCAAGGCTGTCACTATGTAATTGTAGGTAACACGCCACGAGCCAATTCTGCGGCGAATCATGATCCCAATATTGGGAATGAAAAAGGCAAAGATGCTGAAAACGGTGAGCAGATTGATAATCTTCTCCTCATCCACCTCTTCCGTTGGTTCGGCATTGGCTGAGAAGAAGAGGATCATATAAGCCATTAAGAGGAAACAAGCCAGGTAAATAAGGTAACTGGCTTTGATGAGGATGGTTGAAACGGGACGTTTGCGATGTATCCTGAAAGGTTTAAGAATGATAATCGCAATGATGTAAATAAGCAGAAATGCTGCAATAAATATAAAATGTAACAGGAAATTCATACCTGATAAACAGATTGAGTTTAATTTGATCTACTCTTCAGAACCCTGAATGATTGCCTTGATCTTCACTTCTATCTCTTCCGATAATTCGGGGTTATCCTTCAGAAGATTTTTTACAGCATCCCTGCCCTGACCCAGCCTTGTTTCCCCATAACTGAACCATGACCCGCTCTTTTTCATAATGTTCAGGTCCACTCCCATATCGATTAGTTCACCTGCTTTTGAGATGCCCTGACCATAGAGGATGTCAAATTCCGCTTTACGGAATGGAGGGGCCAGTTTATTCTTAACCACTTTAACCCTGGTGCGGTTGCCGTAAATCTCTTCACCCTCTTTTAATTGGCCGATGCGTCTGATATCGATACGTACCGATGCGTAAAATTTCAGGGCATTTCCACCGGTGGTGGTTTCAGGATTTCCGAACATCACACCAATCTTTTCGCGGAGCTGGTTGATGAAAAAGCAGGAGGTATTGGTGCGATTGATATTGGCAGTAAGCTTTCTGAGCGCCTGCGACATGAGTCTGGCCTGCAGACCCATTTTTGACTCGCCCATCTCTCCTTCAATTTCAGCCTTGGGAGTCAGTGCTGCAACAGAATCGATCACAATGATATCAATGGCACCTGAGCGGATCAGGTGATCAGTAATTTCAAGTGCCTGTTCTCCATTATCGGGTTGGGAGATATAGAGGTTTTCGATATCCACCCCCACCTTCTTTGCATAAAAGCGGTCGAAAGCATGCTCTGCATCAATAAATGCTGCAATTCCGCCATTCTTCTGTGCCTCAGCAATAGCGTGAATGGCCAGGGTTGTTTTTCCTGACGATTCGGGTCCATAGATCTCTATCACCCTTCCACGCGGATATCCTCCCACACCCAGGGCCAGATCCAGACCCAGCGATCCTGAGGGGATCACCTGCACATTCTCAATCGCATTATCGCCCAGTTTCATAATGGTTCCCTTGCCATATCCCTTTTCAATCTTATCCAGGGTAAGCTGAAGCGCTTTTAGTTTCTCCTGCTTGTTGTTATTGCCATTTCCGTTGCTCATACGATTTTACTGGTTAATGTGATAATTCAGCGAATATCTGTTTGCTGTGTTCCTTGGTTTTCACTTTCTCAATAATCTTTTCAACATACCTCAATCCTGCAGCACTTTTTTATCTGCATCTGAAATTAGTCTGAACGGAAGCCCATATTTGTTTTTAAACTTCTGATGCGATTTTTCACTGTCGGCACTCACTCCAATGATTTCAAAACCCTGCTCAATGAACTGTGAGTAGTTGTCTCTCAGATCACATGCCTCCGCTGTACACCCGGGCGTATTGTCCTTGGGATAAAAATAGAGTACGACTTTCTTTCCTCTGTATTCTGCCAGGGTGATCAATTCTCCGTTTTCGTCTGAGGCCTCAATAGCGGGAGCCAGGTCTCCTTCTTTCAAATCCGACATAATAAATTCAAAATATAAATGTACGAAGATTGACTTAAAACGGATGCTAAAGAGGTTGAGTCTTTATTAACAATTCCAGCTACTCTGTTGCAACGGATTATTACTATTTTTGACCGTCACAGATCGATCTATATTATGTTTAGACAAGTAACCAGAACCTTTTTTCCGGCTGTAGCATTGTTGCTGATGATGGCAGGGATAGACCTTTGTGGACAGCAACAGTCAGTTGAGATTCAACAGGTGAAGGAGTCCTCTCTCTCCAGTTTTGATCAGGGCAATTTTCGCTCTGCTCTTTCGGGATTCAGAACTTTAATGGAGATTGAAGGGGATGATCCTTTGTACAACTACTATGCCGGCAGGTGCCTTGTTGAGTTAAATGAAACATTGGATGAGGCCATTGAGCTGCTTTATGGCGCATCTGGAAACAGTGTCTATCCAGATGCAGTTTTTTACCTGGGCAGAGCCTACCACCTCAATTACAATTTTCAGGATGCCAGGAGTTGCTATGAAAAGTATGAAATGACAGCCAGCCGGCAGGAGAGAAAGGGGCATAATGTGAAACACCTTATTGGAACATGCAGGAGTGCCAGGGAGATCACATCCACCTATAACCCTTTTGATGTGATGAATGTGACGTTTATGGACCTCTCTGATTCTCTGCAGTTCTCCCAGGTTAAGATGAAAGGGGGAGCGCTGTGTCGGAAACCAGGTGCCTATTTTCGAAGTGATGAAGATCGCAAGGGTCTCACTAGTCTGATGTTCAAGCTGAAAGATCCCGTCAGGGGGGATTATCTCTATTTTTCCGGGTATGGAAAAAGCGGAAAGGATGGAGCCCAGATATTCAGGATCAGGAGAGGTGCCGGGAAATCATGGGGTGATCCTGAGGAGGTATCATCATTGAACAGTTCCGGTAACGAGATACTGCCATACTTTGATCCCATCGAAAATGATCTCTATTTTGCCTCTGACGGACGGTATGGTGTGGGTGGTTTTGATCTATACAAGTCACATTATGATTTGGAACGTGATCAGTGGACCGACCCTTTAAACCTTGGATTTCCTGTAAATTCTGTGATGGATGATATCCTGCTACTGCCGGGATCCGATCTTGGCATGGTGCTCTTCTTTTCCAACAGGCAGGGGACCGACTCCACTGTAACTGTTTACAGGGTACATCTGGTAGAGCCGAAGAAAAAGATTGGACTTAACGATCATCAGAGGCTTCGGGAACTTTCACAACTGGGAGGAGTGGCCGAAGAGATGCTGGCCGGGCTTGAGGTGACTGAGCATACAGTCCAGGTTGTCAATAGGGATACTCGCCCGAAGGGAGATAATTTTGTTGCTCCGGTCTCGGAAAAGCCAGACGATGTACCTTTTTCGGTATACCAGGAGACTCTTGCCGGAGCCCTGAAGCATCAGGCTGTTTCAGATTCCCTGAAGGATCTTGCGACCAATGCCAGGATAAGGGTTAGAGAATCGGACGATCCCAATGACAGGTGGGTCTGGCAAAAACAGATCATGGTGTGGGAGAAGAGAGGCCGCGATGAGGAGGCGATGGCAGATCTGCTCTATGCGAAGATGGAGCAGGAGCGCTCAAACAGTTCTTTCAGGCCAGCGGTGAACCCACCCGAAACGATTGTTGTCGACAGGGTGATAGAGGATCTGACTGTTTACCGGTATGCAGATCCCGGCTCGGGGGTAAAGGGAGAATCCGGCACCCAAGCGGCTGATGTTAAAACAACTACCGTTTCATCTCAGATCAACAGGTTTGATATCCTGAGCCAATCACCCTATAGTGCGGTAAATCCCATTCCCATGGATGTGGCTTTGCCTCCAGGAATATATTACCGGATCCAACTGGGGGCGTTTGGTGTTAAGGTTGATCCGGGTACCTTTGGAGGGATCAGTCCCCTTACAGGTGAGCATTTAAAGGATCGGGGATTGGTAAAATATTTTGCTGGAAAATTTTCCAGGTATGAGGATGCCTCATCGGCACTGCCCAGAATTCAATCCAAAGGGTATGAAGATGCTTTTATTGTGGCGTGGTATAATGGGAACCCGGTATCTACTCAGAAGGCAAAACAGTTGGAGTGAGTCTTATTTGAATAAGATTTTTTTTTATATTTGACGGGTGCGATAGTATTGAATCATGGATAGTAATTTTACCAGCAGACCACAAAAGTTAAGTTCAGAAGGTGTAGGCCATCAGAACCAGGCAAATCTGGTGCTCCATAATGATGATGTTAATTCGTTTGATTATGTGATGGAGGTATTGGTGGAAATTTGTGATCACTCCATGACACAGGCTGAGCAGTGTGCCACCATTACACATTTTAAAGGCAAATGTGAAGTTAAATCTGGCTCCGTTACTGAAATGAGGGAGCTCCGTTACAAGCTTATTTCACGAGGTTTGAATGCCTCTGTGGATAATTAATCCTGATATGACTATAGTCCTCATTTTAATCGTTCTGGGAATCCTGCTTTTTGTGATCGAGTTCCTTCTTGTACCCGGAATAACCATTGCGGGAATCGGCGGACTCGTGCTTACTGTTTTTGGTGTTTATAAGGCCTATAATGATTTTGGATCGACTACGGGTGTATGGGTTCTGATCGGTACTCTGATGCTCAGTGGATTTGTGATTGCCATGTCGCTCAGGGCGAGGACCTGGAACCGTATGATGTTAAAGACCAACGTGAAAGGAACAGTGGATCATGATATTACAGAGGATCAGATTAAAGGGGGCGACCTGGGTATAACGATGACACGGCTGGCACCCATGGGAAAGATTAAGGTCAATAGGATTGTTCGGGAAGCCAAATCCATCGAAGGGTATATTGATGAGCATACCGATATAGAAGTGGTCTCTGTTGAAGGGACCAGGATCAGTGTTAAACCAATTAAAGAAAAATAGATATGGAATTTGATTACTCATGGATTATTATTGTTGTGGCCAGTATCATTGGCCTCTGGATCATCTTGTATTTTATCCCCATCGGATTGTGGTTCACCGCACTACTCTCTGGTGTGCGAATCTCGCTGTTACAACTAATCTTGATGCGGTGGAGGAAGGTTCCTCCAACCGTTATTGTCAGATCTATGATTGAAGCATATAAGGCCGGACTCGCATTTATTCAACGGGATGAAGTGGAGGCACACTACCTGGCAGGCGGACATGTGGAACAGGTGATCCATGCACTGGTCTCTGCCAACAAAGCCAATATTGACCTCTCTTTCCAGATGGCTACGGCCATTGACCTGGCAGGAAGGGATGTGCTGGAAGCGGTTCAGATGTCGGTAAACCCAAAGGTGATCAATACTCCGCCGGTAACAGCAGTGGCCAAAGACGGAATCCAGTTGATTGCCCTGGCACGGGTTACCGTAAGGGCAAGTATCAAACAGCTTGTGGGTGGTGCAGGGGAAGAGACCGTACTGGCCAGGGTGGGTGAAGGTATTGTCTCATCCATTGGCTCCTCCAGATCTCACAAAGAGGTGCTTGAGAATCCGGATAATATCTCGAAGATGGTACTGGAAAAGGGATTGGATGCTGGAACAGCTTTTGAGATTCTCTCCATTGATGTGGCCGATATTGATATCGGGAAAAATATTGGTGCTGTGCTGCAGATGGATCAGGCCAATGCTGATAAAAACATTGCCCAGGCCAAGGCTGAGGAGCGTAGGGCCATGGCTGTTGCCACTGAGCAGGAGATGAAAGCCAAGGCACAGGAGGCCAGGGCCAAGGTAATTGAGGCTGAGGTAGAGGTTCCTCTGGCCATGGCTGAGGCATTCAGGGCCGGACATATGGGTATCATGGACTACTATAAATTTAAGAATATAGAAGCCGATACCACCATGAGGGATTCCATCGCCAAAGGTACGCAGCAACCTGGAAAGAAGCCCGGAAACAAGGATAAGGAGAAGTAATTCTCCCTACTTCTTTTTACGGTGATAACCACCGGTAGGAAACCCACCCTTTACGCCCCGGGAGGCAGCTTCAGGTTCTTCCTCTTCTGATGGAGAGATCCAGATTTTCAGATCTTCAATCAGCTGATTATCTGGAGGGTAATGGTCGGCAACCAGGAATCCTCCCGTCAGATAGGCAAAAGGAATCTGGTCTTTAAATACATAGAAGTGCTCCTCGGAATGAGCGATCAGCACTGAACCTTCCACTCTTTTTATCTCCATCTCAATGATGTTCTCATTTTGATGGGATGAAAGGGTATAGGGTATCATAAAATCTTCATTCTCACCTATCCAGCCGGTATTGTTGTTTGGCATAAACTCCATTTTAATGACCAGGGGAGTACCCGAAGCTCCTTCCTTCAGGAGATAGCTTGAGATCCCTTCAATATTGAATCCGAACCAACCTTCCTGATCAGTTGTGACAGAGGAACTGAATTCAAACAGAATCTCCTGATCAGATTTATGCATCAATTGCACCTTCAGGTCGAACTGATCATTGCTGATTCGTTCACCTTCAATATCGGTGAGCATCCCTTGAAAATTCAGATGATAACCAGACTGTCCCGATAGAGGTGCAATTGCACTAAAAACCACCACCATCAGAAAATAAAATTTGCTTTTTACCAGATTCATAACATCGAAGTTTTAGACCAACTCAATGTACAAAAATAGTCAATAAGGTTGCATAGATATGTTGATAATCATTAAGGAATAGCTGGCATCGGTTGGTATACTTGAGATAACAGGTATTAACAATTTGTTCATATCCTTTGTGAATGAAATGTGAATATAGAAAGGTCTCCGATTCTTGACTTGCTTTGACTGATGGTCTATTTTTGAATGTACCGAGTAAGAGATAATAGGCCGCTCGAGGGATCGTCCGGTGTAGTGAGCCAACCCCAAGGGGATTTGGTTAGCGAACCGGCCGGAACAGGGATTCCCCCCGATCCGGAGATTCATCCAGAGCCAGGCATATATCATGAGACAGAGTTTCCTGATATATTTAACCTCAGGTCTCCTCTTGGTTGATCTTTAAAGGTTGATCCGAAAGGCTGAAGAGCCAAAAAGAATCCCCAGGGGTTCCGCTAAGCTTTCGCACTCTGGCCTAAGGC
>DAOWNM010000196.1 GCA_030642565.1 Bacteroidota bacterium
CATGGTAACAGCGTTGCTTTTAGGGGTACCGCTAAGGGGTCAGGTTGAGACAGGTAAGGCTGAGCGGCCAAAAAATGTGATCCTGATGATCGGGGATGGTATGGGCATCTCGCAGCTCTCTTCCACTTACTATTTCAGGGATAAGAGAGATGCTGACCGGGAGCCGGCTTTCAGCCGTTTCAGGTATATAGGGCTTGCCGGAACATCTTCCGGACTGGAACCCGTTACACAGTCGCCCGCTGCAGCCACAGCACTTGCTACCGGTTATAAGACCTACAATATGGCTGTGGGTGTGGATCTGGATACAGTGATCCGGGAGAACATTGTGGAGTTCCTTTCAAAAAAGAGTTACAAGACAGGTGTGATTGCCACCTCCTCCATTACCGATGCAACGCCGGCAGGGTTCTATGCCCACCAGCCTGACAGGTACATGCAACATGAAATTGCCCGTGACCTGCTTAACTCTGAGATCGATTTTTTTGCTGGTGCAGGCACGAAATACTTTATGGATAGTACAGGTGTCTATCCATTTGAGAATTATGGTATCGAGATAAACTACAACCGGCTGAAAAAGATTAAAAAGCCTGAACCGGGAAACAGGTATGGTTTTTTACTGGGGACCGAGCGTATGCCGACCATGCTGGAAGGGAGGAAAGATTTTCTTGCCAGGGCAACTTCCATTGCTGTGGGTTTTCTCTCCACGGGCGAAGTGGGTTATTTCCTGATGGTGGAGGGGTCGCAGATTGACTGGGCGGGACATGGCAACCAGGTGGAGTATATGATTACCGAGGTCAATGATTTTGAGCGAACCGTAGGGGCTGTACTGGATTATGCGGAGCAGAACGGGGAGACCCTGGTGATTGTAACGGCCGATCATGAGACCGGCGGTTTTACGCTGGGGGCTGCAGGGGAGAACGGGTATAACGCCGATTATACTGTGATTGAACCCACCTTTGCCACTACTAACCATTCAGCGGCACTGGTGCCTGTTTTCGCCTTTGGTCCGGGTGCGGAAAATTTCATGGGGGTATATGAAAATACAGAAATTTTCCACAAATTAGTATCGTTGATGGAATCTGAATAATCTTAATACCTCTGTTTAATATGAATCAAACCGACCAGGAAATCATCATCTCAATTGTTTCCAATGCCTTTGAGCAGAATCCGCGTATCACGGCGATGATGAAAAAGAAAGATCCATCCAGAAGTGTACGCCTGATGACAGAATACGCCTGCCAGCTGGTGGAGAAATTTGATGGAATATACCTGTCGGAGGACAAAACTACGGTGCTGTTTTACTATTTGGAGAGTCAGTATAAAAGAGGTTTCATTGACTACCTGCGTTATAGCAAGATGTTTATGCAGGCCATCAGGCCTTCACAACTGATGCCTACCCTGAAGCGGGAGAAGCATATTAAAAGCCTGCGTCCCGACTATGAGGATTATATCTATGTGTGGGTGCTGGGCAGTGTACCCAATAACAAGAGCTTGCGTGGATTGGTCGATATCAGGGATCACCTATTCGGACTTTCGGAAAAGCTTCAACTTCCTATTCTGATAGAGACCACAGTGGAAAAACTTCTGAAGCTCTACCGGTATGTAGGTTTCGAAGAGTACCACAAATGGCACGATACCGAGACTGGAATCGATGTATGGTTCCTGGAACGAAAGGTTCATCCACCCAGAAGGGCCTGATGATTGTTCTACAGGTTTTCTGACAGCCAGCTGCCCACTTCCGAAGTTTTATAAGCTTTCCCTTCAGAGATATCTTCTGTAACAATTCCTTCATCCATGGAACGGTCCACCACATTCCTGATGGCTGCCGCTTCTTCGCTCAGGTCCAGCGAAATTTCCAGCAGCATGGCTGCCGAGAGTATGGTGGCAAGCGGATTGGCAATATCTTTGCCTGCTGCCTGGGGATAGGAGCCATGGATCGGCTCAAATACCGAGGTATGAATCCCTACCGATGCTGAAGGGAGCAATCCAAGCGACCCGGTGATCACACTGGCCTCGTCGGAGAGGATATCTCCAAACATATTCTCGGTCACCATCACATCAAATTTCTTTGGCCACTGGATAATTTGCATGGCTGCATTATCCACGAACATATAGTCCACCTCTATCTCAGGAAAGGAGGGGGTCATCTCCTGGGCGGTCTCTCTCCACAATCTGGAGGTGGCCAGCACATTGGCCTTGTCGACCACCGTCAGTCGCTTATCTCTTTTGGCTGCATATTCAAATCCCAGTTTCAGGATCCGTTCAACTTCGGGCCTGGTATATACACAGGTATCATACGCTGTGTTCAGATCCTCCGAGCGGCCCCTGGGTTCGCCGAAATAGATACCACCGGTGAGCTCACGAATAACAACAAAATCGGCTCCCTCCACCAGATCCTTACGCAGGGGTGATTTGTGGATCAGTGAAGGGAAGGTTGTTACCGGACGAATATTGGCGTAAAGTCCCAGCTTTTTTCGCATGGCCAGCAGTCCCTGCTCCGGCCTGACCTTTGCCTTTGGATCGTTGTCATATTTGGGATCGCCAATGGCTCCAAAGAGAACAGCATCGGATTTCATACAGAGCTGTAAAGTCTCTTCCGGGAAAGGATCGCCCACCTGGTCGATGGCCGTGGCTCCTACCAGCGCCTCTGTAAAACTGAAGGTGTGGTTGAATTTTACCCCCACTGCCTTTAACACTTTAATGGCCTGTTCCACTATTTCGGGACCTATACCATCCCCCGGTAATACTGCAATGTTAAAATCCATCTATTTGGCTGTTTCAATGATATTAAGCATTCTGGTGGTGCATTTGATGGCCGCAACTGTCTGGTCCGAATCCAGTGCACGGGTTTTAATAAGGTTTCCTTCGTAGTTCCAAGTGATCATGCACTCCACAAGTGCATCGGTTTTTCCACCGGGAGGAATGGTGACCACATAGTCGGTCAGCACCGGGTGTTTCTTCTCGAGTTTGTCATATATCTTCCACAGGGCCTTCATAAATGCATCATACTGGCCATCACCTGAAGCGGTCTCTTCGTACACCTGGCAATTGATCTCAATGGCCACAGTGGCCACCGACCTGAGTCCGCGTGCCACAGAGAGCTGGAAGTTTCTGATTTTGATTTGCTCCTCCACCCGTTTGCCTCGAAGCACATCAGAGATAATATAGGGGAGGTCATCTCTGGTAATAATCTCCTTTTTATCTCCAAGTTCAATAACCCGCTCTGTGACCAGTCTGGCATCCTCTTTACTCAGTTCGATACCCAGCTCCTCCAGGTTCTTCAATATACTGGCCTTTCCAGACATTTTTCCAAGGGCATAGCTCCGTTTTCTGCCAAATCTTTCGGGAAGCAGGTCATTGAAATAGAGGTCATCTTTCTGATCCCCGTCCGCATGGATCCCGCTGGTCTGTGTAAACACGCTCTCCCCGATCAGGGGTTTGTTGGAAGGGATCCGGACACCTGAGAACGATTCCAGTATTTTACTGGCGTGGTAGAGCCGCTCTTCATTCACATCCATCTCATACTTAAAATGGTCCTTGACCACCCCGATTACGCTGGAGAGTGGAACATTCCCGGCCCGTTCACCCAGTCCGTTCAGCGTGGTATGGATGCCGGAGATCCCAGCATTAATAGCTGAGAATACATTGGCCGTTGCCAGGTCGTAATCATTGTGAGCATGAAAGTCAAAATTCAGTTCCGGGTATCGGGTCACCATATCGAGGCAGAAATCGTAAGTCTCCAGTTGGTTCAGGATCCCCAGGGTATCGGGGAGCATGTATCTGTCGATGCTCTCATCTTTCAGGGCATCCAGCATCTGGTACATATAATCGGGCGAGTTGCGCATGCCATTGGACCAGTCTTCGAAATAGACATTCATCCGGATATCCATCTCCCTGGCATGTCGGAGCACACCCTTTACATCAGCAATATGCTGCTCCGGAGTTTTTTTTAGCTGGGTCTGGCAGTGCTTCAGAGATCCTTTCATCAGCAGGTTGTTTACCTTTCCCCCGGCATCTTTGATCCACTTTAAGGAGATATCCCCATCAATAAATCCCAGTACTTCCACCTTCTCTATATGGCCATGCTCCTTAGCCCAGGTAAAGATCTTCCTGGCGCCCTGGTACTCTCCCTCTGAGACCCGGGCCGAGGCCACTTCAATGCGGTCCACATTTAACTCTTCAAGCAATACTATTGCAATATTGAGTTTTTCAGTGGCGGTAAATGATACCCCGGAGGTCTGTTCCCCGTCCCGGAGCGTGGTATCCATGATGGTAATTTTCATGACCTGATGGATTTAGTTTCTCGATTTTTCAAACTGTGCAATCTTCTCTTTGATACTCAACAGGTAATCAATATCGTCGTAACCATTGAGAAGACACTCTTTCTTATAAGGATTGATATCAAAGCCTTCAGATTTCCCGGAGGCGGTCAGTATGATCACCTGTTTCTCCAGGTCCACTTTGATGATTGTACCAGCATCTTTTTTAATCTCAGACAGCAGGGTGGCCAGAAATGTTTCGGATACCTGAACCGGAAGGAGACCGTTGTTAAGGGCGTTGTTTTTGAAGATATCTGCAAAAAAGCTGGAAACTACCACTTTAAAACCAAAGTCATGAATGGCCCAGGCGGCATGCTCTCTGCTTGAACCACTGCCAAAATTTTTACCTGCCACCAGGATGGTTCCCGCGTAGGTGTTATTGTTCAGTACAAAATCTTCTTTAGGATTTCCGCTTTTATCAAACCGCCAGTCCCGGAACAGGTTCTCCCCAAATCCCTCCCGGGTGGTGGCCTTCAGGAAACGGGCGGGTATGATCTGGTCGGTATCCACATTCTCGATGGGCAGGGGTACTGCCGGGGATTCAATGGTTTGGAATTTCTCGGTTGACATCTGAATAACTTTAAAGTATTACAATGGAAACGGGAAAATGTTGTATCAAAGCAGCGTTCTTGGATCTGTAATTTTTCCGGTAACTGCTGCTGCTGCTGCTGTAAGGGGACTGGCCAGCATGGTACGTGATCCGGGTCCCTGTCTTCCTTCAAAATTCCGGTTGGAGGTGGCCACTGCCAGCATCCCTTCCGGCACCTTGTCATCGTTCATAGCCAGGCAGGCGGAACAACCCGGCTGCCTTAGTTTAAACCCGGCTGCCTCCAGTTTTTCGGTAATCCCTTCTTCATGGGCCTGTTTTTCAACCTGTTTGGATCCGGGAACGATCCAGGCAGTTACATGTTCGGCCCTCTTTTTCCCCTGGACAAACTGAGCTACTTCTCTCAGGTCCTCAATTCTACCGTTGGTACAGCTGCCCACAAATACATAATCTACTTTTCGGCCAGCGATAGGACTTCCTGCTTCGAAACCCATGTATGCAAGCGACTTCTGGTAAGACTCCCTGTTGCCGGGATCAA
>DAOWNM010000194.1 GCA_030642565.1 Bacteroidota bacterium
ATAAACTTTTCATCTTGCTGCCGGAAAATCTCATCCAGTTCTATATAGACCATCTCCTCCTTTTTCAGCGCAAGCGCTTCAAAAAAATGCATGCTTTTATAGTAGTGTTGCAGCACATGCCATTCGTCCTCTTTAACAATGGGTGGAAGCTGGTAAAGGTCGCCAATCATAATTACCTGTGTTCCGCCAAAGCTTTGATAAAAATTGCCTTTTACGCTGCGCATACGATAGTCAATGGCGTCTAAGATATCTGCACGCAACATACTTACCTCATCTATTATGAGCAGGTCTGTAGCCCGCAATACTTGCTTGCGAACACTGTTTAATGAATGCTTGCGAGCGAGGGTATGTTGTGTATAAAAGTTAGTCTCTGTACTGAAATTACCAGGTGGTTCCCTCTCCGGAATAAAACTGCCAAAAGGCAATAAGAACTGCGAGTGGATGGTTACACCCTGTGCATTTAAAGCAGCTATGCCCGTAGGTGCTACTATAACAAAATTCTTGTGTGTTTTTGATGCGAGGTCTTTTAGAAAAGTGGTTTTACCGGTTCCTGCTTTACCGGTTAAAAAAATATGACTGGTCGTGCTGTTTACAAATTGTGCAGCTAATTCCAGCAAATCTGTTTGTTGTACGGACATAAAGCGAAAATAATACCAATATAATATAGGAAGCTTTCCCCAATAAACGCTGCTCCATAGTGGTATTATTTATATATTTTTGTTAACCTAGATGAAAATCTGCCGGATAAATGAGATGTGCCATTATTACCATAGGAGATGAGATCTTGATCGGACAGGTGACCGATACCAATGCGGTCTGGATCTCGCAACAACTAAACGCACTTGGAGTTCAGGTGGGGGAGATGGTGACGGTTTCCGATGAGGCCGGACAGATCACCTCTACGCTCGACAGGTATATGGGTAGATACGATCTGTTGATTATGACCGGGGGATTGGGGCCCACCAGGGATGATATTACCAAGCAGACCCTTGCAGCCTATTTTCACAGTAACATGGTAACGCACCCGGAGGTACTTGAAAAAATTACCACTTTCTTTAAAGAGAGGGGCCGCTCCATGATTGAATCAAACCTTAAGCAGGCCGATGTACCGGAAGTTTGCAGGGTGCTGATGAATAACCATGGAACTGCACCAGGGATGTGGTTTGAGAAGGAAGGAACGATCCTGATCTCTCTGCCAGGTGTGCCTTACGAAATGAAAGGTCTGATGGAAGATCATGTGATCCCGGAGATCAACAGCAGGAATAAGGTGCCGCATGTGGTGCACCGGACCATTATGACTCAGGGGGTCCCTGAATCCTATCTGGCTGTCATGCTGCGCGATTGGGAGAGCGCTCTTCCTGAATGCGTGAAACTGGCATACCTGCCCAGACCGGGTATTGTCAGGTTAAGGTTGACGGTTGTTGACAAATGTGCCAGTGATGCTGAACAAATACTTGACGTAATCATAGGTAAATTGCTGGATATTATTCCAGAACATATTTTTGGATATGATGATATCACGCTGGAGGAATCGCTGGGTGACCTGTTACGGGAGAGGGGAGTGACCCTCGCTTCTGCTGAAAGTTGTACGGGAGGGAACATAGCCAGGATGATCACATCAGTTCCCGGGAGTTCGGCATACTACACAGGATCTGTCATTGCTTATGAGAACCGTATTAAGAGTGGAGTGCTTGGGGTGGATCCCTCGCTGATCGAAGAGAAGGGGGCCGTTTGCAGAGAAGTTGTGGAACAGATGGCCTGTGGAGTGAGAGATGCATTAGGAACCGACACCGCCATCGCCACATCGGGGATTGCAGGCCCGGATGGTGGAACCGATGAAAAGCCTGTGGGAACAATCTGGATATGTGTGCAATACAGAGAGAAATCTTTTGCTAAGAAATACCGGTTTGGTGGTTCCCGGGAGCGAATTATCGACCAGGCCAGCCATGCAGCCCTACAACTTTTACGCCGTCTTCTTCTCAGCAATCTTTAATGGGTGGGTTGAACCTCTCTTATTTTCTGAGCTGTGATTGAATCTCCGGGGCTTTTTTTTAGCCGGAAAGCTTGATTATTTGATAAATAATTGCGTAATTTGCGCCTCGTTAGAAGAATCGATCTGAAATTAAAAGGAAAAATGTCGAAAATTTGTCAGATAACAGGTAAGAAGATGATGGTGGGAAACAACGTATCTCACTCAAAGAGAAGGACCAAGAGAACCTTCCAGCCGAATCTCTTCGATAAGAAGTTTTATCTTGAAGAGGAAGACAGGTATGTGAACCTCCGCGTTTCTGCTCAGGCAATTCGCACCATCAATAAGAACGGACTGAAAGCTACACTGGATGATGCCGTTAAAAAAGGATTTTTAAAATCTTATTAATTAGAGTAGGAAATGGCTAAAAAAGGAAACAGGGTACAGGTAATTCTTGAGTGCACGGAGCACAAAGAGAGTGGAATGGCTGGAACTTCACGTTATATATCAACCAAGAACAGGAAGAATTCACCTGAGAGGCTTGAGCTGAAGAAGTACAATCCTGTATTGAGAAAAGTAACCGTACATCGCGAAATCAAATAAGGATCTGAAAAATGGCTAAGAAAGTAGTAGCAAGTTTGCAGAGTGGAGAGGGTAGAAATTTCACCAAATGCATTAAGATGGTGCGTTCACCTAAATCCGGAGCATACGTCTTCGAAGAGGAGATGGTACACAATGAGCATATCAAAGATTTCTTTGGTAACTAATCATTGTCAATCATATAAAATCACAAAGCTTTCTTATTTTTAAGGGAGCTTTTTTTTTATTAATCATATGGGCCTTTTTACTTCAGATAAGAAGAAGAATCTTGACAAGGGACTGGAGAAGACCAAGGAGAGTGTTTTTAAGAAGCTTTCCAGGGCGGTTGTTGGAAAATCCCGGGTAGACGACGAGGTGCTGGATAACCTGGAAGAGGTGCTGATTACCTCCGATGTGGGGGTGGACACCACACTGCGGATCATTGAACGGATTGAAAGTCGTGTATCTAAAGATAAATTTCTCAATACCAGTGAGTTAAACACTATCTTAAAAGAGGAAATCGTCCTGCTTCTGGAGGAGAATAACTCTGGTCTGGTCACCGGTTTTGAGGATCCTTTACCTGTAACTCCCTATGTCATTATGGTGGTGGGAGTGAATGGGGTTGGAAAAACCACCACCATTGGAAAACTGGCCCACTATTTCAAGAAGGCCGGAAAAAAAGTTATACTGGGTGCGGCCGATACCTTCAGGGCCGCTGCTGTGGATCAACTATCCATATGGGCCGACAGGGTAGGGGTTGAAATTGTGAAACAGGAGATGGGCTCCGATCCCGCTTCAGTGGCCTATGACACCCTCTCATCGGCGGTATCCGGGAATGCAGATGTGGTCATTATTGATACAGCCGGGCGTCTTCATAACAAGGTGAACCTGATGAATGAATTGAGCAAGATCAGGCGTGTGATGCAAAAGGTGATCCCCGAAGCGCCCCATGAAATACTGTTGATTCTGGATGGATCGACGGGTCAGAATGCCTTTGAACAGGCGAAGCAGTTTACCATGGCAACGGAGGTAAATGCGCTGGCGCTCACCAAGTTAGATGGAACCGCTAAAGGTGGTGTGGTGCTGGGGATTTCGGACCAGTTTCAGATTCCTGTAAAATATATCGGCATTGGAGAAAAACTGGATGACCTTCAGATCTTTGACCGCAATGAGTTTGTGGATAGCCTATTCAGCTAATGACAGTTAATATTCTTACATTGGGTTGTTCCAAGAACCTGGTCGACTCCGAACACCTGCTGGCACAGTTCCGTGTCTCAGGTTACAAGGTGCTTCACAATGCATATGATACTACTGCAGAGATAGTGATTATCAATACTTGTGGATTTATCCTGGATGCCAAGGAGGAGTCGGTTGATACCATTCTCTCCTATATTGAGCAAAAGCAGCGTGGAAATATCCAGAAACTTTTTGTGATGGGATGTTTGTCGGAGCGTTACAGGGAAGAACTTACAGAAGAGATGCCGGAGGTGGATGGATTCTACGGGGTATGGGAGATGCCCGCTATCCTGGAGGCCATGGGGAGCAAGCTGGACCAGCGACTGCTTCATGAACGGGAACTGGCCACTCCTTCGCACTATGCCTATCTGAAAATCTCCGAAGGGTGCAACCGCACCTGTGCATTCTGTGCTATTCCGGGAATACGCGGAGCGCAGCGTTCCATCTCCATTGAGGAGCTGCTAAAAGAGAGTAACAGCCTGGTAAGCAAGGGTGTAAAGGAGTTGATCCTGATTGCCCAGGACCTCACCAACTATGGAATTGACCTCTATGGCAACAGGGTACTGCCTGAACTTCTCAAAGAGCTGGTGAAGATTAAGGAGTTGGAGTGGATCCGCCTCCATTATGCTTATCCCACTGGCTTTCCCGAGGAGGTGATTGACTTGATGGCTTCTGAAGAGAAGATCTGTAACTACATGGATATTCCCATCCAGCATGTAAACAATGACATACTTTCAGCCATGGGCAGGGGACACAACCGGGAAAAGCTGGAGAAGTTGTTGCAGAAATTCAGGAAGCAGATACCCGATGTGGCGCTTCGTACCACTGTGCTCACCGGTTTTCCGGGAGAGACGGAGAAGGCATTTTCTGAACTTCTTGATTTTATCGGGGCGTTCAGGTTTGAGAGACTGGGAGTATTCCCATACTCTCATGAGGATGATACCCCGGCGTATAAAAATTTTCAGGATCTTATCCCGGATCAGCTGAAATCTGAACGTGCCGGTGCCATCATGGAGCTGCAGCAGGAGATCTCTTTAAGGCTCAATGGGGAGAAGGTTGGGAAGACATTCAAAGTTCTGATCGACAGGAGGGAAGAGGGATATTTTGTAGGGCGGACACAGTATGACTCTCCTGAAGTTGATAATGAAGTACTGGTTGCAGATGACCAGCAACTCTCCATAGGTCACTTTTACCAGGTAAAGGTTACCGGAGCCGGCGAATTTGATCTTTACGGAGTAGTGGAAGAATTGGCTTAGGCCGGATTCTCTCCTTCGGGTAACTCTTTTTTCCTTTCAGGAAGCTCCTTGTTGGCTTCGGGTAACTCCTTTTTCTCTTTAGATTTTGGTAAGGATTTCTTCTTCTTGATAGAGAGGGTGATCTCCTCTTTTTCCTTATCAAAATCGACCATCATGGTATCACCCTCAACCAATGCAGACTTTATGATGATCTCGGCCATGGGATCTTCCAGGTATTTCTGGATGGCACGCTTCAGGGGCCTGGCACCATACTGAATGTCATAGCCCTTGTCAAGTACATAATCTTTGGCTTCCTCTGAGAGTTTGATTCCAAATCCAAGTGTGGCAACCCTTTCATAGAGCCCTTTAAGTTCAATATCAATGATCTTATGGATATCATCCCTGGA
>DAOWNM010000111.1 GCA_030642565.1 Bacteroidota bacterium
TCTCCCTATGTAGGTAGTGTGGTGGCCCTTGAACCCTCTACCGGAGAGGTGCTCACACTGGTGAGCGCACCTACCTATTCTCCCGATCTGCTTGTAGGAAGGAGTCTGGGTGTTGAGTTCGGTAAGCTGGCTACAGACACGCTTAATCCCCTTTTTAACAGGGCACTGATGGCGCAGTACCCACCAGGCTCTACCTTTAAGACCATTATGGGCCTCATTGGTCTCCAGGAGAAAGTGATATCACCAGAGACTGAGCATCATTGCTATTATGGATTCTACGTTGGAAATATACACACCAGATGTCACCTTCATGAAACACCGTTGAATCTGATAGAAGCTATTCAAAACTCCTGCAACACTTACTTTATCAATGTACTGAAGAGCATACTGCAGGATGTCAAATTCTCCAATACGGCGGAAGCTTATAACAACTGGCGCAAACACCTTCTTTCTATGGGTTTTACACAACCCCTGGGCATTGAACTGACCAACGAACTGGATGGAAACATTCCTACACCGGACTATTTCAACAGGATCTATGGGGAGAACCACTGGAACTACCTCACCATTCGTTCCCTGGCTATCGGGCAGGGTGAACTACTCGTTACTCCCCTCCAGATGGCCAACATGACTGCCACCATTGCCAACCGGGGGTACTATATCACACCACACCTGGTCAGGGAGATTGAAGGAGAGGAGGGTATAGTTGAATCGTACCGGGAAAGACATTTCACCACCATTGACACTTCGTGTTATGGCCCCATTGTGGATGGGATGGATCTCGTGGTGAACGGCGGAAAAGGATCAACTGCAAGAAACGCAAGAGTAGAAGGGATTACCGTTTGCGGAAAAACCGGAACCGCGGAGAATCCACATGGCAATGATCACTCTATTTTCATCGCTTTTGCACCCAAGGAGAATCCAAAGATTGCCATAGCCGTATATGTGGAAAACCAGGGATTTGGTACCACCTATGCTGCTCCTATTGCCAGCCTGATGATTGAAAAATATCTTTCTGGAGAGGTACAAAGAACATGGTATGAGAACTGGGTGATGCAACTCATCCAACCGGTGGCACCTGCCAGGAAAAAGGATAGTTTAGTGGCCGATACACTACAAAACAATGAATCCGATGATGGTTCAGAGGAATAACGTATTTGCAAACCTTGACTGGGTCTCTATTCTACTCTGGATGGTGATGATCGGCTTTGGCTGGATGAATATATACTCTGCCAACATCATGGAGGCAGATAGTGGTGTTTTTGACCTTTCACAACGATTCGGTAAGCAGTTGTTATGGATAAGCGCCTCCCTGTTATTAGCCATGCTCATGCTGGTGCTGGATGCAAAATTTTATTTCTACTTCTCCTATCTCCTCTACCTGGTCCTGTTGGGGGTGCTGCTGGGGGTCCTGGTGTTTGGAAAGGAGATCCATGGAGCCAAAAGCTGGTTCGTCATCGGGGGATTTCAACTTCAGCCTTCAGAGTTCGCTAAAATGATTACAGCACTGGCCCTTGCCAATCTGCTCACCTCTTACAACTACAATATCAAGAAGTTCTGGCATCTGGTAAAAGCGTTTGCCATTATTGCAGCACCTCCCATGCTGATTCTACTCCAGCCCGACCTAGGCTCTGTACTGGTTTACTCAGCCTTTATCCTGGTCCTGTTCAGAGAGGGTTTTTCTACCAATATCATGATGATGCTGGCCGCCCTTGGACTGCTGTTTTTCACCACTCTGCTGCTCGATAAAACCTTGATCCTGTTGTTCCTGGTCATCATCAGCCTGATCATCTATATGGTGGTTGCCAGGTCATTCAAAAAGGGAGTGGTCAATGGGCTTCTGGTAGCCGTTGTGTTCGGAGTCCTGTATGGAACAGATTATCTCCTGAAAACTGAATTCTCTCTTTTTCTAATGGGACTGGCTGCGCTGATTCCTGTTGCACTCGTTATCACTGTAAAAGGGTTCCGGTTACGGGAATACGTTCAGATGAAAATTCTGGCAGGACTATTCATATCCATCGCCTTTACATTTTCTGTGAACTTTGCCATAAACAATGTTCTGAAACCACATCAGCAACACAGGATCTATGTGACCCTTGGAATAGAAGATGACCCACAGGGAGTGGGATACAATGTAAACCAATCCAAAATCGCCATAGGATCAGGGGGCTTTTCTGGCAAGGGATATCTGAAAGGTACACAGACCAAACTCCATTTTGTACCGGAACAGAGCACTGATTTTATCTTCTGTACAGTGGGAGAAGAGTGGGGCTTTCTGGGAACTACCTTTGTCATCCTGCTCTATGTAGGTTTCCTTTTAAGGATGATTTTCCTGGCAGAAAGACAGCGATCCTCCTTCAGCAGGATATTTGGCTATGGCTTTATCTCCGTTATGCTGCTACATTTCATAATCAATATCGGAATGACCATTGGATTACTACCAGTCATTGGAATCCCATTACCGTTCTTTAGTTACGGCGGATCATCACTCTGGACCTTCACCATGTTCCTTTTCATATTCCTCAGACTGGATGCCAGCAGACTTGAATTTATAAGATAACCTGCGTCAAGCCTAGGTGAACCTATGTTTTGCGGCAGCGCGTTACTTTTAAATCTCCCCGATTTTTCGTATCTTTGTAATCTGCCGGAAATATGCTCCCGGCCAAATCCAAGAGGGAGTTCTTATGAAATATCAAGTATACGCGAGACATAATTTAGATAAAATACCTAACTACGGAAAGCTTAGCCAGGAACAGATCCAGTCAATAAAAATAGTATCAGAAGTACTACCATTTAAGACCAATAACTACGTGATAAATGAGTTGATTGATTGGGACAGCTACCAGGAAGATCCCATGTATATCCTCAACTTTCCGCAAAAAGAGATGCTTAAACCCACCCCGTTCAGAACCCTTTCTGAAATGGTGGAGAACAATACCAGCAAAGCCGATCTGGCCAAATATATTCATGAACTAAGGCTCAACCTGAATCCGCATCCCGACGGACAGATGGAACACAATGTACCCTCTCTGAAGGGCAAATTATTAACCGGGATTCAGCACAAATACCGCGAAACATTACTCTTCTTCCCCACCCAGGGACAGACCTGCCATGCCTATTGTACATTCTGTTTCAGGTGGCCCCAATTCACTGGTCTGAATGAGCTTAAGTTCGCCATGAAGCAGCCCAATCTGGTTGTTTCATACCTGAAAGAAAATCCTTCGATCACAGATATCCTGATCACTGGTGGCGATCCCATGGTGATGAAAACAGAAGTCCTGGAGAGATATATTGATGCTTTTTTAGCTGCAGGTCTGCCACAGTTGAAGACCATCCGTATCGGCACAAAATCACTCTCATTCTGGCCCTACAGGTACCTGACCGATCCTGACTCAGGGGATCTGCTGGATCTTTTGCGAAGGGTTAATGACAGGGGAATCCATGTTGCACTGATGGCTCATATGAACCATCCACGAGAACTTGAAACGGATGCTGTGAAGGAGGCGATCTTACGAATCAGGGAGACAGGCACGCAGATACGCAGCCAATCGCCCCTTCTCAGACATATTAATGACGATCCCGCTATCTGGGCAGATATGTGGAAGAAGCAGGTAAACCTGGGAATCATTCCCTATTATATGTTTGTGGCACGGGATACCGGCGCACAATCCTATTTTGGAGTAAGCCTGGAACGTTCACACCGCATCTTCAATGATGCCTATCAACAGGTAAGCGGTATTTGCCGCACCGTTAGAGGTCCGAGCATGTCAGCAGGTCCGGGTAAAGTACGAATAGTGGGAATCACCGATGTCCAGGGTGAAAAAGTGTTTGTACTGGAGTTTTTGCAGGGCAGAAATCCCGATTGGGTAGGCAAACCATTCTTTGCCGCCTTTGATCCAGAAGCACAATGGCTGGATGATCTTGTTCCTGCATTTGGGGAGAAGGAGTTCTTCTATGAGCAGGAGTACAAGAAGCTTTTAAAAGTGGATAAACTGCCCGGGCACGTTCTCACCACTGAGAACAAACAGTACGCTTAACACTCGGGATAACCGTCTCTCTGTATCGAAATCTCAATCTCGTACTTCTCTTCCAGGAAATTTATGATCAATGGGAAAAATTGAAGAAAATCATCCATGAACAGGGAATACTGATCCCTTAGCACTTCAACTGCGAATGCGGAATGGTCCGGCAGTGAGGTGTTGGCCGACATCCGCTCCAGAACCATCTCTATTCCATCCACCCTGGTGTAAGCCATCATCCAGTTGTTCTCCAGGAAGGTGGGAAACCACTTTTTGATAGCATCTGGCAGTACTTTGTAATTTCTCTTAAGAATATCATAAGTCCGGTTCACAAACTCGTTAAGTGGCAATGTTGAGTAGTTCTCCCAGAGTGACGCCAGGAAATGATCATAAAAAATATCCGTAACAATTCCCGCATATTTGTGGTACCTGGATGCAACTCTCTGTTTGCTAATCCTGGTAATCTGGTGCATATCGGTGAAGGAATCGATATCACGGTGAATCAGGATCCCTTTCTTCACCTGCTCGGGAAAAAGCTGGTAGTTTTTCCCTTTCACATAATCGCCCATGAAGTTTCCAACAATGATCTCCTCATTGCATCCAGAGAGGTATGTATGTGCAAGAAAATTCATCTGCGTTTTAACTTTTTCGAATTTCACAAAAAATTTTTCGAAAAATCCCAATATATAATATTACACATTTGTAAGCAAGATGTTCTATATAATGACCGCCTAATTTCTATTATATAGCATATTCAGTATACCCAGTAAAATATTCATATACATTTGATAGATTCGAACATATAACTACACTACAAATGACTAGAAAGAATATTATTATCATTGGGGCCGCGGGAAGGGATTTCCACAATTTTAACACCTTTTTCAGAAACAGGGCGGAATACAATGTCGTGGCATTTACAGCTGCTCAAATTCCTGATATTGATGGTAGAAAATACCCGGCCGGACTGGCCGGAGAACTCTATCCGGACGGAATCCCCATCTACCTCGAAGATCAATTGCCCCGATTAATTGTTGAATTGCAGGCCAAAACATGTGTTTTTTCATACAGCGACCTGCCCTATGAGAAGGTGATGGCCGTTAGCGCGGTGGTAAATGCTGCCGGAGCAAATTTTGCACTTTTGGGAACCAACGATACCATGATTGAGAGCAACAAGCCGGTGATTGCTGTTTGTGCCGTTAGAACCGGATGCGGAAAAAGTCAGACCTCCAGGAGAGTCATCGAACTACTGATGGAGAAAGGTTTGAAAGTTGTGGCCATCAGGCATCCCATGCCATATGGTGACCTGGAAGCACAGAAAGTGCAACGTTTTGCAACAGTCGATGACCTTAAACATCACAAATGTACCATCGAAGAGATGGAGGAGTATGAGCCCCATGTGGTGAGAGGGAATGTAATCTATTCGGGGGTCGACTATGAGGCTATTGTACGCGCTGCCGAAGTTGATACGGATGGATGTGATGTGATTCTCTGGGATGGAGGAAACAACGATTTCTCATTTTATAAGCCTGACCTGACCATCGGTGTGGTGGACCCACACAGGCCCGGACATGAGTTAAGCTACTACCCGGGAGAGGTAGTGTTGAGGACTTCTGATGTCGTTGTAATCAATAAAATGGATAGTGCCTCTCCAGAGGGCATTCAGATTGTCAGGGAGAGCATTGAAAAGGTAAATCCTACTGCCATAGTCATTGACGGTGCATCACCCATCAGGGTGGATGATCCGAAGGTGATCAAAGGAAAAAGGGTGCTGGTAGTGGAAGACGGTCCGACCCTTACCCATGGAGAGATGAAGCTGGGCGCAGGTGTGGTGGCCGCCAGAAAATATGGTGCTGCCGGTCTTATCGATCCCCGGCCCTTTACAGTGGGTAAGTTATCTGAAACGTTTCAGATTTACCCGGAAATCGGAACCCTTCTTCCGGCCATGGGTTATGGAGAACAACAGCTGAAGGATCTGGAGACCACAATCAACCAATCCGATTGTGATTCTGTGATCATAGCTACACCCATTGATCTGAATCGTCTGATTCAAATAGAAAAACCAAATACCAGGGTCTATTACGACCTGCAGGAAATTGGTGAACCAAACTTGAGAAATGTACTTGATGAATTTGTGCAGAAACATAAACTGGTGTAATCCAGCTCTATCACTTTTGATCGTCATGCTGGTTGGACCGGTCTCCTGCGACCGGTCGGCCACCATGGTGCTTATCACCACCGAATTGGGCGATATAACCCTGGAGGTCTATCCGGAGAGGGCTCCGGTAACAGCAGGCAATTTCCTGGCCCATGTTGAGAATGGGGACTATACAAACAGCGTCTTCTATAGAGTGGTTCGTATGGATAACCAGCCTCACAGCAAGGTTAAGATCGAAGTGATCCAGGGTGGACTCTTCCATGATGAAGTAGTAGACACTATTCCACCCATTATCCATGAGACCACGCATGAGACTGGGATTCTACATACCGATGGGGTCATCTCAATGGCTCGTAATGAACCCGGAAGCGCCTCCACTGAATTCTTTATCTGTATTGGCGACCAGCCAGCACTCGATTATGGTGGCGACAGGAATCCTGACCAGCAGGGTTTTGCCACTTTTGGAAAAGTCGTAAGTGGTATGGATCTTGCCAGGGCCATCCAGGCACTGCCTGATGAGGACCAATACCTGAAGGAGCAAGTGCTGATCCGGGAGATTTCACTTATAACAAACCGGTAAATTCTGTTTGAATATTCACCGATTTTATTGTATCATTGTAGCACCACTTAAGCCATTAACATAGATTCGATGAGAAGACTTTTGATGTTAATTGTGCTGAGTGGATTTTTTGTGCCCTCCTTTTCGAAACAGGATACAACCTATTCCAAGAAAACCTATACCACTGCAGAGGTTAAGATACCTCTGGAAATTGATGGCTGGCTGAATGATGACGCGTGGAACACCGTTCCATGGGAGGGCGGTTTCCAGATGTATGAACCCTATGATGACAGGCACCCTACACAGGAGACCCAATTCAAAGTGATGTATGACAGGGATCACATCTACTTGGGTATCAGGGCTTTTGATACGGCATCCGATAGCATTGTAACCCGTCTCACACGAAGGGATGAGATTGATGGCGATATGGTTGCATTTCTTTTTGACAGTTACCATGATCTTCAGACCAGTTTTACTTTTGTAATCAGCGTAGCCGGATCCAAAGCGGATTTCTACATGTCCCATGACGGAGGTAGTGAAGATATGACCTGGGATGCCATCTGGTGGGCAAAAACCCAGGTAGACGACCAGGGATGGACAGCCGAGATTAAGATTCCTTTTACCCAGCTCAGGTTCGACAAGAATAGCGGAGGTGTGTGGGGATTCCAGGTTGCCAGAGAGATCTACCGCTACAATGAGACCACTTTCTGGCAGCCTATGTCAAAAGAGGCCCCGGGATTTGTGCATCTTTTTGGAGAATTAAACGGGCTCCAGGATATCGATCCTAAAAAGCAGGCAGAGATCACACCTTACCTGGTAGCTGGCCGCGAGTGGTTCGAGAAGGAACCGGAAAACCCGTACAGGGCCGATGGGTACAAGCGCCATCTAAACGGAGGAGTAGATGCCAAGATCGGGATCACCAACAACTTTACCCTGGACCTCACTGTAAATCCCGACTTCGGACAGGTGGAGGCCGACCCTTCCCAGGTGAACCTGACAGCGTTTGAGACTTTCTTCGAAGAACAGCGTCCTTTCTTTATCGAAGGGAAGAATATTTTTGATTACAACCTGGGGATGCACGGCCCCAACAACCTGTTCTACTCCCGCCGCATAGGCAGAAGGCCCCAACATTACCCGGATATGGCAGATGGAGAATATACCGACATTCCCCAGGCGACCAATATCCTGGGAGCAGCCAAGATCACCGGGAAGACGAAAAACGGGCTCTCTGTGGGAATCATGGAGAGCGTCACTGCAGAAGAGACAGCCGTCATTAAAAATGGCCAGGAACGTTCCGTAACTGTAGAACCACTCAGCAATTATTTCGCTGGTACAGTATCCAAAGAGTTCAACAAAGGAAACACAATCCTGGGAGTGATGATCACCTCTACCAAAAGGTTTACCGAAGAGGAACACCTTGATTACCTCCACACATCAGCACTTTCAGCCGGAGTCAATTTTCAGCAGTATTTTGCAGATCGCAGCTACAATATTTCATTTTCTGCTTATGGAAGCCA
>DAOWNM010000054.1 GCA_030642565.1 Bacteroidota bacterium
GATGTGGATCTGCCCTTTATGCAGATCCTGGGTAAATCGGATGTTATTGAAAAGTTGAAGGAGAACATCCGGATTATTGCTCCCACCGATGCTTCTATCCTGATCCTGGGCGAAAACGGTACAGGCAAGGAGATGGCGGCCCGCTCCATTCACAGGCTCTCGGAACGTGAACATGGCATCTTTATGGGGGTAGATATGGGAGCCATCCCCGAAACCCTGTTCGAATCAGAACTGTTTGGTCACCAGAAAGGATCCTTTACCGGGGCCATACAGGACAAGCCAGGAAGGTTTGAGCTGGCTGAATCGGGAACCCTTTTCCTTGATGAAATCGGCAACCTGCCGGTTACCCTGCAGACCAAACTGCTTACAGTACTTGATCAAAGAGCCATCCGGCGAATAGGGGCAACTACCGATATCCCCATCAATATCCGGCTGATTTCTGCCACCAATCAGCCAGTGCACCAGATGGTGGAAAAAGGATCGTTCCGGCGTGACCTGCTCTATCGCCTCAATACTATTGAACTGGTTCTCCCCCCTCTCAGGGAACGCCTGGATGATATCCCAGTGCTTGCTGAACACTTTCTAGGTGAGGCATGCCGGAAATATGGCAAACCGGGACTTGAGATCAGTAAAAAAAGTTTGAAGCAGCTACAGCAATATCACTGGCCGGGAAATGTACGTGAACTGCAGAACACAATGGCCCGGGGGGTCATCATGGCCGAAAACAGACAGGTCAGGTTTGATCAGCTGAGTACCACTGCTGGAGGTGCTGCAGCTCAGTCCACATTGAATATTGAGGAAAATGAAAAATCATTGATACAAAAGGCGCTGATTACAAACCGGGGAATTGTTACCAGGGCCGCTGCCGACCTGGGGATTGACAGGAACGCACTCTACAGGAGAATGAAGAAACATGGTATTCAATAAGTACATACTCCGGATATCGGCCCGGCTGATTCTGATCTTCCTGGCCATGTTTGCATTGGCCCTGGTCATAGGCGAACAGGCCAGGATTTTTTCTGTTCTGGGTATATCGCTGATCCTGATCGTGCTGGTTGCTGAACTGTTCCACTCCATTGCCCGCACCAACCGGATCGTAGAATCGCTGCTCGAATCAATCAGGTATGATGACTTTAATAAAACCATCCAGGACAAAGCATCAGGTCTTGGGTTCGAGGAGCTTGCAGATTCTGCCGAGCAAATTATCAGGGCCATAGCTTCGGCAAGGATCGAGAAAGAGAGACAATACCAGTATCTGCAAACCATTCTTAAGCATATACATACCGCTGTTTTAACCCTGGATGAACAGCATGAACCTGAAATGATCAATCCACTTGCCCTGAACACTCTGGGACTGTACAATAAACGCAAACCAACCTGGGCAGAGATAGAGAAGAGTGCTCCCCTTTTCACCAGTACAGTAGATTCCATGGGCGAATCGGGGAGACAAATGATCCGGCTCAGCCATACACCCACAGGAAAACAGCTGCTGGTGCTTCTGAATACAATGAAAATAGGGGGAGCGACCGTAAAAATCATCACCTTCCAGGATATCGAACCGGAGATTGAACAGAAGGAGATGGAGTCGTGGCAAACCATCAGCCGCATCATGGCTCACGAGATTATGAACATCCTTACCCCACTCTCCTCTCTTACAGAAACAGGGGTTATGCTACTTGAGAACAGGGGTAAATCTAAAGATGTCTCCCAGCTTTCCCAGAAAACTATCGACAATCTATATACAGCCATGAAAACCATCTCCGGGCGGAACCGAGCGCTTACAGAGTTCGTTGGCAGTTACCGCCAGTTATCAAGACTTCCTGCACCTTTGAAGGAGAAGGTGCATGTGGCTGAAATTCTGGAAGAGCTCAGGGAGCTGTATGAGATCCCTTGCAAGGAAAAAGGGATCAACTGCTTCATCCATCATGGACCGGAGAATCTGCAGATAATGGCAGATGATGCACAGCTAAAGCAGGTAATGATCAACCTGATAAAGAATGCCACCGAGGCCATGAACAATGTAAAGGATCCTGTGATCAGGATCTCAGTGAAAAGAATCCTCCACCAGGTCTCCTTCGAGATTTACAACAGCGGCCCTGCCATTCCTCCCGATGTATTTGAAAAGATTTTTGTTCCATTCTACTCCACCAAACCGGAAGGATCAGGAATAGGATTAAGCCTCTCCCGCCAGATTATCAGTAACCATGGCGGACAGATTACAGTAGAATCGGAAGAGGGGAAAGGAACCACCTTCAAGGTCAAGCTTCCTGTTGTAAAATAAGGCTTGCAGTTACAGTACATTCTTTGTAATTTATCTCGTCAAATAAAACCACAACATCATGAGCAACAAAAGCATCAATTTCAACAAAATTTTAAAAGATTCCCGGGAGACATTGCTAAATCCAAAAGTATATTTTGAATCCATGCCCCTGGCAGGGGGATTTGCCGAACCTGTGATCAAAGCAGCCATCTATGGAACGGTGGCAGGCCTGTTTGCACTGCTATGGAGTGTTCTTGGATGGTCTGCCATGGGTGCCGGGATCTGGGGCAGCGCTATGGGGATCATGGCCCTGATCGGGTCTATCATAGGAGCGATTATTGCTGTGTTCATAGGCGGAGCCATTATGCTGGTGATCTCAGCTATCTGCGGGGGCAATACCGATTATGAAGCCAACGTAAGAGTTGCAGCTTCCTTAATGGTGGTCTATCCCATTAATGCCTTTCTTGCATTTTTTTATGGGATCAGCTTCACCCTGGGCGGAGTTGTTGCTCTGGCTGTCAGCCTCTACTCCATATTCCTGCTTTACCATGCTGCTATTCAAGCCCTGAAAGGAAAAGAATCCACAATGAAAATTGTGGCCCTTGTGCTCTTGCTTCTTGCCCTGCTGGGTTTCTTCGGAGGCCGGAAGGCATCAAAATCGGTCAAGGACTTCTCTGATATGTTTGAAGAGGAACAGGTGGATCAAATCTTTTAAGGTTAATCAGCCATAATCCTGTCAAACTCCTCCTGGGTCAGTTTGACAGGGGTATACTCCACATCATACAGAGCCAGGACCCCGGAAAACGCCCGCAAATGGCTTTCTGAAGCCATTATAAAAGCTATCTCGCTAAGGGTACATTTCTCCAGGGTAATGTTTTCCTGCGACGAAAAGCTCCTCGCTGATCACACGGATGCAACAATGGCAAATCATATTCTTAATATGAATGGTAATAGTAATCAACTTCCCGGTCGGGGACTCTCTTTACACCCATGGTCCATATCATCGGTGTAAGTTACCAGGTGCCATTGGACTCTGGACAGGGATTCCAGGAAGGTCCCAATATGCTTTCCCTGGGCTATTTGAATCAAACTGATATGGTGACCGGATTGGGATTCAGCAAGGGGATGGGTAAAGTTGACCTGCGGCTGGACTGGCTGAGTTACCAGGCAGGCAGCTTCACCGAATCCATGGCCTACTACAACAGGACCATCGACCTGATGCCTCTAAAAAATATTTCGAAAAAGTGGCCAACCTCTATCCGTTTGATTATGACGCCCTGACCATGCTTGCATGGTCCCATTTCAAACTGAACAACTTTCGGGAAGCGAAAGTGCTTTTCCAGAAAGCCCTGCTGCATACTCCGGGAGGAACTTCAGCCACGGAGGGCCTTGAGCTTCTGGATCTTCCCTAAACACTGAAATCGGGGAGTCTAGGAACGGGATACCTGGAAACCGGTTTTTGAAACGGTGAAGTCCACAAACCTGGCGCGTGCATTGGGTGGATTCGTTTCCAGGTTCTTCCTGGCTCTCAGGGCGGCTTCGGCCGATTTGGCAAACATCAGCAGATAACCGCCTCCGCCTGCACCAAGCAGTTTATAACCCAGCAGGTAATCATCTACCCTGCCAATAATCTCACTAATTACCGGAGGGTTGGTACCCTCGTCGAGTTGCTGGTTCAAAGCCCAGCTGATGGCCACTTTTTCTGCCACTCCTTCATAATCATTGCCCAGGATGGTATCGAAAGTTTCCCGGGCATGAACCTTCATTTCACTGAAAATCTTCAGATGACCGGATGAATTCAGGAACATGGCTTTTACAATCTCCCCCAGGATATCACGGGCAACCCTTGTTACGCCCGTATAGTATAACAGCATCATCTCCCGGGTTTCACGATTGGTAAAAAGTTGGTCGGGCAACCATTTAATGCCCGGATCCTGCCTGATACCCGTTCCGGTTTCCAGTAGTTTTACCCCTTCAAAGATCCCTCCAAACTGATCCTGCCAACCTCCACCGGTGGTGAGCATCTGCTCCAGGATAAGCGTTCGGTAGGCAATAGCATGCTTGTCCCAGCCCAACCCACAAAACTCGTTTAATGTTCCCAGCACCGTGGCTGCCAGGTTCGAACTTGTTCCCAGTCCCGAACCCTTTGGGATGGCCGCCAGTAACGACATTTCAATACCACAGCCAAATGCCTTTAACTGTGAGGCCAGGTCGGGATACTGGTTCTGCGAAAACAGAGGACCGAATCCTGCCAGTACCAGTGCCGCCTTTGGAATGGAAAATCCGCCTCCCAGCTGGTTATAGTTATTGAGTTCTTCAAAACTGTGTATCTCTGTCTTCTCTCCAAGATCGATGGATCGTAATACAATCTTTGGTTCTTCAAGGGGTCGGGCATATACCTGCAGGGGAAGCTGTCCATTCAGCTCCACCGAAAGGTTTACCACCTTACCTCCCTCTATAATACAATAAGGTGGAGTATCGGTCCACCCCCCTGCCAGATCAAGCCTTACCGGGCTTCTTCCCCACAGAATCTGATCGTCCAGCACGTTCCTGACGGGTCCTGCAGGTTCGGCTTTTAATGTTTCTATCATCTCCTCGCGAAGTATCCCGAATGCCTGCTTTTCATACCGTACAGCCAGCTCCCTGTTCCCTGATACCCTGGCCCGGAACATAGAATCGTTGATCCTTTTGATCACCGGCTCCCCTGAAATGAGTTCTGCAGGTAATTGCAGTCCGGAATCCCGGTATTCGGTCGATGTCCTCTCCAGATCGAGGAAATAGAAGATGCTTTTATGATGATTGGCTGCCAGTTTGGGCAGGGTCAGAACCTTCAATTCATCTCTATGCCGGTATAATTTTTCGGCATCGGCCTGTTCTGAAAGCTCCTTAGCTGAAAGACGGCGTGAATCAATCCATCCCGATCCGTTCTGCCGGTTACCCAACATCTCTTGCAGTGTTTCTCCCAGCATCTCCACACTGCCAACCGGAAACAGTGATAATTCATAGATCGACAGCTCCTTTGCAATTCCCACTGCTTCCGGGGAGATGTCCCGTTTAGTCAACCACTGCTTCAGGGGTTGGTTCATCCATGTGGCTCCCTTCTCCAGTGATTCCCTGAATCCATCGTCATATCCATAGATCCTCATACAATACTCATCTCCCTGCAGGGGGACAAAGTCGAGACAGATGTTTTCGGGCAGTTCCACCTCCCATAAATTGGAAGGAATGCCGGTGAGAATGTGATGGTGATTGAGCTTCCAGGTTTGGGGTATAAAACTATTTTCGATCCATATATGATGGTTATCATTGTTGAAACCAACCCGGACTTCAGCATTTTGCTGAAAAATGGATGGATGGTGGCCCGACTCACTGGCATGTTTTAAACGCTGGTCAGTGATCCTGTTCTGGAGCCTCAGAGAGGATTCGATCATATCGCTGTTGCTACCGAAATGGTAGAACTCTCCCTCGTGCAAAGGAACCAACTTCACTGAAAGACCGGCCAGTTCAGGGTCAGTTGTACCCGACTCATTACCAAAGGCCGTTAACATATCGCTATAGAGATCATAATACCCCGGAACACCTCCCGTAAACGATTGAGTATTCTCTTCCCAGCCTGATCTCTTCATCAGTTTCCTGGTGGTCTCTCCATTCATCATCACAATCCCTGAATCCATCAGGTATAGATAGTCCTGAGCCAGGTTCCTTAACTCCTCCACAGCAGGCTTTTGCCTCACAAAAGAGAGACTCTCCTGCCGGTCGCGACGGCTGAAAAATACCCCATGACGCGAGGCAATAACATCATCAACCCAGATTCCAAACAATAGCACATCTGCTTCAGGAAGGTTATTAAACCGATCCGATGAAATGAACATCACGTCACCGCTACCAACCAGGGTGGTGTAACATCCGGGAGCATTTTTCAGGATCTTCTCATAAAACGAGGTCTGAAAATCGAGCAACTTCTGATCCAGGTGCTGCCCCTTGGACCATCGAAAAACCGGCATGGGCAGCAGCGATTTTCCGTATGGGGCATAGGCTGGTAACCTCCGGCTCTCACCTCCCGAATGGACCACCATACGCTTCCTGAGACTCAGCCACTCCTCCATTGAACCTTCAAATCCGGATTGCTGCCATGCCGACCATAGAATATGGGCCGTCCCTCCTCCTGAACCCAGTTTCATCCCTTCCGGGTCTGAATCACAAAACCACCTGAGAGGATCTCTCTTTTCTAGTTTATGGAAAATAGAGGTCATCCCGGCTGGCAGGCTGATCAGTCTCTGGATGGGCATGTGAGGATCTCTTTGCAAGGCGCTTCTGGATTTTGTAAAAACTCCTATTTCACTATGGGTGTCAACACAATATTCCGGTAACTCACTTTGCCATGATCGCCCTGCAGCAGGATGGGACCCGGAGAGAATTCATCGGAGGTAAGTGCGCCACCGGTCACCCCTTTTATGGGCTGGTTATCAATGATGGTTTTCCCGTTCAATATCACTGTAAGGTAGCGCTTGTAAAGGGTGATATCCATTTTCTGCCACTCTCCTGCCGGCTTCTCCGCTGCCTCGGACGGGGTGATCCGGCTGTAGAGGCCACCCATGTTATGCGAATCAAGCTCCTTTCCGTAGCTATCCATTACCTGTACCTCATAAATACCGCGCAGGTATACCCCGCTGTTGCTTCCTTTGGGTATATTGACCTCCAGCTTGAGGTTAAAATCCTCGAAAGTAGCTGTGGTTCTGAGGTTTCCGTAGCGGATATGTGCCTCGCCATGCTTCTGGACCGGGTCATTGACCATCATGCCATCTACTGCTTTCCATCCGCTAACCACACCCTTTTCAGCCAGTTCCCAGCCTTTCAGCTCCTTCCCGCTAAACAGTTTCACCGGATCGCCGAACATGGACTTTTTCAATTTCGGGACTTCACCAACGGGAGGGATCCTTTTACCGGTAAATGAAACCGTTTCCACTCCTATTCCATTCCTGCTGGGGAAAGTGGCCACACCTTCAAGCCGGTTTTCACCCTCCAAGGTCACTTCGAACCAGTGAAGGGGGTGAAGGGTTCTGTCTGGCTTTCCCTCTCTTTTTTTCACCACATCCCGGCCCTGAACCAACAACAGGTTGGCACCTGTTATCAGGGTATAACCGACAGGATTTACACTGCCCCCGCGCCACAGAAGATCAGCATCGAGGTATCCTATCTCCTGTCGCACCTCCAGCCATCCGGCATTGCTATTATTATAATCGATGGTCAGGGCCCATATCCCCAGGAAAGGTTCCACCGACTCCTCCTGTGCAAAAGATTGAATAGATAACCCGCTGAAAACTGCTGCCAGCAGCAGTGCAATTAATTTTCTGGTTTTCATAGTTGTTATGTTTTTACTCCATCGTTATGCGGTGCAGGCCAGTAAAGATACTTTTTTGGTTACACCCTTCAAAGGAAAGTATGAAAGGAGGGGTGTGGTTTCAATGAAGTGCTGCTTGAAGGTGGAATGAGCCTAAATAGTTTGTTTCAATTCGTCGCACAAACCGGTTTTAGCGCTGTGGACCTAACTGCCTGTTACATACCGGGCTACCCGGAAGTGCCAGGGGACCGGGTGCTCTATGATACCAAAAAACAGGTTGTTAACGCATTTCGGGAGTGTGCCAGGTTCGGTTCAAAATATGGAGTTACCATTGCTTTCCAGAACCATAATGCTTGACACAGGCAGCGTAGCCGGACCCGACCCCTACAGCGAAATCGATAAACTCATTCCTTATGCGCTCACCTGGCAGGTGAAGGAGAAAGTTCAGAGGTGAGAGCCCTGTATCAAAAGGTAACAGACAAGCTCTAAAAGAGTGTTTTTTAGAAGGCTTCCCCGATCTGAAAGTAGATGCCCCAGTCGTCCCGGCCAGCCGCTACATCAATGCCCACCGAGAAGTTGGTCTCCTGAAAAGCCTTAAAGCGAATGCCCGTCCCAATTCCAGGTAACAATTTCCCATTGTCAGATTCATTGATCGCCTCAAACACCGTGGCCACTCCTGCAAAACCCACAGCGCCCCACCTGCGGTGGAAGTTCCACCGGTATTCACCCTGAAGTGCAAACAGGTAGTTCCCCCGAAATGCTCCCTGAGTATAACCCCTGATATCTTTGCCATTGACAATGAACTGCTGGCTAAAGGCCAGGTCGCCCAAGCCAATTCCGCCATATAGACGTGCAGCCACCACATCTCTACGCTGCCTGGTGGAAAAATAGTAGTTGGTTTCCATCTCTATCTTCTGAGAAACTGTTTCATTTCCAAAAAACTCAGGGAAAGTATTGTATTTCAAATTGCTATAATAGCCTCTACGTGGATAGTGCGGATTGTCCCTCTTGTCGAGAGAGAGATCCAAACCCACACCATTGAGGGTCAGGCTGTCGGTGAAGGGCAGGTTCTCCGTTGAAGTGATCACATTGGCATGAATGTAGCTTACTCCACCATACAGTTTTTCATAGATCCGGCGTTCCAGCTTAAACATAAAAAACCCGGCCTCACTCTGGTAAGGTATCCACCGACCCCCAAGGAAATCCAGGTAGAACTGAAAGTGAACGGTCCCTATACCACCTGCCGTTGTAATCCTCCAGTTGTCCTCTCCCAGGTAAAACCTTCCAAAACCCATCAGGAACCAGGTCCTGTTGGTGGAATACACTCCCACAATACTAATAAGAGAGGAGGGAGAGATGGTATCTTTTTCCGAAGGGTTAAACATCAGCATAGGAACTACTCCCAGCGTAAAACCCAGGGAGCGATCATAATTTATATAAGGGATGGGCATAAATTTGTATTTGCCATCGATTCGGCTACTCTCACCTCCACCTAATCCCTGCCCGTAAATGCCTGTAGAATTATCCAGGATGCAAATAAAAACCAGACAGATAAACAGTGATTTGTGAAATTGTGGGGCCATAATTATAAAGTTAATAAATTTATATTACTAATAGATTTCCTCTGGAAATCGTATTAACTTATTGCCATGCGGAAAACAATCAAGATCGCTTTCCTGATTGCCCCGGTCATATTCATACTAACCATGACAGATTTTATGTGCCAGGAGACACCGTCCAACAAGGAGATTCAGGTATTCCATCCAAAGCACCTGGCGGGTGCAGGTTTTGGATTTACATTTATTCCCATTGAACCTGAACATGCACTTATCCTTACACTTGTGGGTATGTTCAATATAACCAGTCACCTGGGTCTCTTTGCGGTCACCTTTGTCAGAAAATTCTAAAACGGGGGTTCCCGGCCTCTGTTCCGTTCTGATCAAACCGAATGTGTGATTTCACTATCTTCGTGCAAAATTCCTGAAGGGTGAATAAGAAGATCCTGGACCTGGCCATACCTAACATCAGCAGCAACCCGGAGGTGATTGCCAATGCCAGGCCCTACTTCTTCTGGGTGGTGATGGTACCCGTGGCCTCATTTACAGCCTTCCTTTGGGACGGTATCTTTATTCTCTTTAGATTGCCCGTGGGGTCACCATGCAGCTAATGGCAAAAAGAGCAGTCTACTCGAAAGTCTCATGATATGAGATGTAACTTAATCTTTTTTCTCCCGCTTCCGCTCATGTTCGGCGAGCAGGATTTTTCGAAGCCGGATCGACTTGGGGGTCACCTCTACATATTCATCCACTCCCACATATTCGAGAGACTCCTCTAGTGAAAACTTGATGGCGGGTGTAATGGATACCTTCTCATCGGAACCTGAGGCCCGCATATTGGTCAGCTTTTTGGTCTTGATCACATTGATCACCAGGTCGTCCTGCTTGGTATGTTCTCCAATCACCTGTCCGGCATAGATCGGCTCCATGGGATCGATAAAAAACTTGCCCCTGTCCTGCAGCTTATCAATGGAGTAGGAGATGGATGTACCTGTTTCCATGGCAATCAGGGCTCCGTTGCGTTTGCGCACCAACTCTCCCTTCCAGGGCTCATATCCTGAAAAACGGTGGGAAATAACTGCATTTCCTTCAGTGGAGGTCAAAACGGGCTGCCTCAGGCCTATCAATCCTCTGGCTGTGATCTTAAACTCCAGATTCACCCGGTCGTCCTTCTTCTCAATGTTCAGAATATCACCCTTACGCCCGGTAACAATCTCGATCACCTTTCCTGAAAATTCCTCATCCACATTGATATAAAGCAGCTCCACCGGCTCGTGTTTGAATCCGTCAATCTCCTTAATCACCACTTTGGGCTGTCCAAGCTGCAGCTCATATCCCTCTCTGCGCATGGTCTCAATCAAAATGGATAGGTGAAGAATGCCCCTGCCATATACTATCAGCCGATCTGGCGAATCGGTATCTTCAACTTTCAGTGCCAGATTCTTTTCGGTCTCCATAATTAACCGGTCCCTCAAATGCCTGGATGTCACAAATTTCCCCTCTTTGCCAAAAAACGGAGAGTTGTTAATGGTAAAGAGCATGCTCATGGAGGGCTCGTCGATAGAGATGGGTGGCATGGCCTCAGGATTTTCAATATCGGCGATGGTATCGCCAATATCAAAATCCTCCAGTCCCAGTACAGCCACAATTTCGCCCGAACCGACGGACTCTTTGGTTTTCTCTTTACCCAGCCCTTCAAAGGTGTAAAGCTCCTTTACCGTCGATTTATGGTTCAGTCCGTTTCGTTGCACAATGGAGACCTGGTCACCCATCTTGATGCTTCCACGATGTACTTTACCAACAGCGATCCGGCCGGTATAAGAGGAGTAGTCCAACGAACTGATCTGCAGTTGCAGGGTACCCGGGTTCTCCTCTGGCGGATCGAAATAGTCAATGATGGTATCCAGCAGGTAGGTCATGTCTTCGGCGGGTTTTTTCCAGTCGGATCCCATCCACCCCTCTTTCGAAGATCCGTAAACGGTTGGATACTCTAATTGCTCTTCAGTGGCATCCAGGGCAAACATCAGCTCGAAAACCAATTCATTGGTTTCGTCCGGTCTGC
>DAOWNM010000248.1 GCA_030642565.1 Bacteroidota bacterium
AGAACCTCCCAATGGATTACTTGAATGAAAGACTTGTTCCTTATGCGGATGGGGAACCGAAACGTTCTGTCTATTTATCCATTTACAGGGTGCTTGAAAATACCCCGCTGGAGGCGATGAAGAGCCTATACCTGGTCACTGTTGATGGGAAAGTACTGGAGTTGAAGTCAGTATCTTATATGCCCGACCAGCAGGATGTGATACACCTTTACCAACAGTTCAACCCCATCAGCACCAGAGTGGCCAGCAAACTTTCCCCGCCCGAGTTCATCAATTTCCTCACTGATCCCGGAAAACCGGTTTCGGCGCCAATGATATTCATGACCGAATTAAAACTGAACAAGCTGGCAAAGAATCCGAAAGCACCCATTCAGGACCTTCCCTATCCCAACCCGGATCATCTGAGGGATTGTCTTTCCAGGTTGATGACTTCCTCACAACGTCTTACCAAAACCGTGATCCGTCAGTTCAAGGGAGACCTGTCATATCGAACCATTAAAAATGGATTCTTTGTTGGGAATCAGGATAGTTTCCTATACTATCCTTTTCCATCTACAGAAGAGTTGGAAAGTACATATTACTCATGGTGGCGATCAGCCCTTACCCAATGTTTCTAATATCATTGGTCAAAAGTAAGCTTGATAAACCTGGTTTCATAGTGCTCTATCAGCAACGGAGCTGTGAGCAGGGAGAGTTCCTCTTCCAGCACATTGACCTCCTCTATGGAGTTGGCTCCGGTCTCTGCCTGGAGCCTCCTGGTATCCAGAATGGCATGGTCTCCTTCCACCTCCCTCAGGTGCAGCACAATCCCCTCCCCATCCATGGAGGGAGTCGTATTCACCAGCAGGAGGTTGGGAACATCTAAATCGATCAGCGAACGCGAAACCAGTTCGGTGGTGGCAGCACCAATGGAAGGCATCATGACCCTTGATAACAGTGGCACTCTTTGGCCCCTGCCGAAGCGGGTGGCAAACATGTCTGAACGATCGTTGGAGGAGGTGATGCTGTAGGTCCACCTCAGTTCACCCTGCTGACTGGCTTTGAAATTTGTCACCCAGTAATTATTGAGCACCCAGGAATAGATATGATTTGTTGCAGGTTTCAGCCGGTAGTAATATCTCCCGATATTGATATCACCGAAATGCACCAGCGGTATATCGTTGCTTACAAAAACAATTTGTGCTTCATCGCTTTTAACAGCAGCAAAATTCTGAATGGTATTCCAGTCAGCCGAACTACCTGCCAACTGGTTTACCCCGGGGTATACGACACCTCCCTGGACCTCAAAAGCAAGCTTCCCATGGTCCAGTTTAAACGGAAATGCCACATAGACCCCTTCCGGAGTATATACCGGAAGTTTTACCATCTGGTAGAGCAATTCAATCTTTTTCTGAAAATGGTAGAGGCGGATTTCAATTTGCACCCCCCGCTCATCGGCACACACCGGCATATCACCCTTCAGGAAGATACTCTGGTAAATGTTTCCATTCTCCTGTTTGGTGAGCCTGATATTATTGAGGGTGGTTCTTCTCAAATCAAGAGGCTTATATACAGTATCTCTGTTTGTATTGGTCAACCGTTCCAGGTCATGACGGTTGCCAAGCTCTTCGTAAATAAAGTGACCAAGACTCAGGCTGTCATGACCATCCACAATGTCCAATTCTAACTCTTTATCGAAAATTCGTGTAATCACCCCTCGTTCGGGATCAACTGTGACTGAATAGAACTCATTCTCAAAACCGGTGCGGTCAGAGGGCGGTTGTATCCGGCTCTTCTCTCCTGTATTGACCTGGAGTGTTTTAAACCCCATGGCAGGAACATCTTCTACCCATAGTCCGTAGTAGGCTCCTTCCATTCTTCGCTCATAGACCTGCCAGGGGACCTCCTCACCATCGGGCCCGGTGATAGTAAAGAGCTCCCTTTCGGGAATAATCCCATACTCTATAAACAGATGGACCATGCCCGATCGTTTCCAGTTTAGTGTATTAACCACAGCGATTGTTGGCAGGTTGGATCTGTTCAGCGCCGGTTCAAGATAAGCCAGGGCTTTTTCCTGCAGAAGGCTCGATTTTTTGGCCGCTTCCCAGGCATAGGCAGATTTCATTCCCCACTGGTTGACAGAGTTCTGTGCCAGGGGGTCTCTCACACTCTCAGCGGCACCATGTGTATGTTCGTCATAAAACAGCAGGTTGTCATACACTGCCTCTATCTCCCTTTGTATATCCCCGGGAAACTCCTCACCCAGAAGCCTGACCATGCTTAATACGGCCTCGCTGCCTGCAACCTCTGCATGGGCATTCCTGACCACTTTGGTTTCATTGGCTGCCGACCCCACCCCATCGGTCCACCAATCGGGCCAGGCAACCTTCTGTGCAGGGATTTCATCCGCATGATATTCATCGAGAAACATCATAAAGTCTTTTGCCAGGGCACTCCTCAGTTTGGGCCACTCGTATTTTTCGTTCCACTCCCTGATGATGTCACATACCTTTACTGAAGGGGGCGAGTTATCCGTAATATAACCTGAGAACTGCAGGGAGATCTTATCGTAGGGATATCCCTTCTCTTCAAGTCCGGTAAGGTACCTGGAAAGGTTGGCTCTGAAAACATCCTGTTGGCCGCCTAGCAGGCTTAGAGTATTGCCATGCATGTAGTGTTCGCTCCGGTAGGCAAGCAGGCGGTTACCAGCCGGCGATTGCCACCAGAAAGCAGTGGGCTTGTTAAAAGGTTTGCGTGCCCTGTGTGCATGAATGCCCATGGTCAGGTACCTGACATCCGTATGCGAAAAATAGTCCACCAGGCACCAGGCGATCCCATTCACATCATTCTGCATGGCTGTTGTTACATCGATACCGCTATTCTTCAGCATCCTCAAAGTTTTTGTCTGTGCCGCCAGGGCCGGTTCATCAATAATCTCAGAAAAATTCAGGAACATACCGGTGGCTTCGATCCGGCCTTCCCTGATCCGCTTCAGCAGGCGGTTTACCTGCTCCCCGGGCCTGCTCCTTAGGTATTCCCGTACCGACCAGGAGGTCTCACAGGTCCATCTGAATTGTGAAGCTTCAGGAAAGTGATCGGTCCGATCACAGTAATCCAGGGCATGATCGATATAACGCAGATGCTCAGCAAGGATTTCTGTCTGCGGCCGTGTATAGCCAATATCGGAATGGGTATGTTGAACAAGGAACACCTCCCACTCTTTAACAGGGGCCATTGTAAAAGTTCTCTCCTGAGTAGTTCGGCCCTTTACGTTGATCAATGCCTTGATACCGGTGGGCTTATCAACTTTCGGAAGATTGATCTCCACATGATTGTAGCCGGCTTTCAGCATAGTTTCCGTAGTCTGATCGTCAATATGGATGCTACATGGTGCATCATCCCCCAAGTGAATGATATCCACGCTGAGGGAGTGCAGCAGGTGATCCTGATCCTTCACAACAACCCTGTTCTGATAGATGTCTATCTGCTCTGCCACACCTGTTTTATAGGTCATAAACCAGGAGTTGTCCTCCACAGGTTCCGCAGATATTTCCAGTGTTGCTGCCCGTCCCCGTTCTACAGCACCTGTGGGTAATTTGAGGATAGCGAAGCCCATCTCATCCTCAAATTTATCAAGCATGGTGACATTAAACTTAAGTTCCGCACCCTCTTTACCCTGTATGCTCCATATACCAATTTCACTCTTCATAGGACTGGAAAATCTGAACCACTCTGTGCCGTCTACGCCAAGGATAAAAGGAACCGGTTCAGGATCGGTGTCCATGCTGTACACCCATATGAAGGTGATAAAATCCCCTTTATAAGATGCCGGAACAGGTTCAGTTTTCCAGCGAATCGGTTCATAGTCTGCCCGGCCCCTCACGATCAATGAGGCCGTCACATCGGGGAAGGGAGAATGATAGGTGAACCTTTTGCCACTTATCTCTTCGGCATAACCACTGAAATATTTCGTAACATCACTCTGTGCAGTTGCAAATCCCGGGGTTAGTAATATGACCATGAGTAAGATTCCCCTCATAACATCATTTTAATGCAAGATACATTTAATGTCAATATGCGAATTTCAAAAAAAATGATAATACCGGTATTCACGCTGACTTGAATCTCCACACGCAACCTTTAGGCAGAAAAATACCTCTTTGGTTTAGAAGCCTAAGGAATTCAAATGAAAACTATCATAAAAACATTGGTTTTTGCCTTTTTTCTTCTCTGTCTGTTCTTGTTTAAACCGAGACAGGATATCGTATTTGCAGCCATTGATAAGTCACAATATAT
>DAOWNM010000265.1 GCA_030642565.1 Bacteroidota bacterium
ATGCCACGGCCGGGTAATCAGGTATTGTGCCTGGGTCTTCTGGACTGCCAGTTTGATTAGGGGAGGAGTACCCTCCGGTGCAATGATTCCAATGGCATACTTGAAATACTCCTCTGTATTAAAATCCGGTGGGGTATAGTCAGCTCCTGTAGCTATCTGCAGGTCACGAATACGGTCCAGTGCATAGGTGCGTACCTTACCCTTATATGCATTGAGTCCAACCATGTACCATCTGGATCCATGCTCCTTGAGCAGGTAGGGATGCACCTCGTTAAAGTAGGGTTTGTCCTCGTAAAACGGCAGGTAGTAAAGACGGAGCACCTCCCTTTTTTCAATGGCACTGACGATGGGGTCGAGGTACTGAATACCTTTGATCTCCGGAGATCTCTTATAATGAATGAACCCCTGGTTGTATCTTGAATGATCCATAGTGATGATTTTACCTGTCAAAAATAGCAATTCCCTGCCGAATACTTTATATGTTAAATACACTCCTGATCGGTCGTTTACAGAGCAGATTTCATTGATTGAATGAAATTGTGTAACTTTTGCTTTTTAAATGGCAGCACAGAACAGCGGCATAGGAATCCAGGAGATAGATCCGGGAAAGAGAGGAAAGTGTACACTGCATATTTCTAACCGTTCGGGCAGCATGCTCAACCTCGTGATTCATGGTACAGAGGTGAATATTGTGCGTGCCATGACCATTCGCCGGAGAAAACGGCTCCATCTCATAAAGGGCACCTATGTGGTGGAGGTATGGCTCTCCAGTGGCCGTATCAACATCCATCCTGTGAATATTCCACATATCAGTATAGAGAAGATCACCACCCGTAAGGATGTTTCCATCAGGGGCAGGAAGATCGTGGCCGATTTAATTAATGACCGGGCCCGGCTGGAGGTCGATCGGGAACGTAATTCAGGCGATCAGGTATAGCATATCAGTAGTTAAGGTTAGAGGCCAGCAGGCTCTCCACCTGACTGAAGGTTAAATTTTTTCTTCTGGCATAATCCTCTACCTGGTCCTTACTAATTTTTCCCACAAAGAAATAGCTGGATTTGGGATGGGCAAAAATCAGTCCGCTTACCGAGGCAGCCGGTACCATGGAGTAGTTTTCGGTCAGGTGAATTCCATGCTTTTCTGCTTCCAGCAGATCGAACAGTACCTCTTTTTCAGAGTGGTCGGGACAGGCGGGATAACCATGTGCCGGCCTGATTCCATTGTACTTTTCCCTGAAAAGATCTTTTACACCCAGTGATTCCCCTGGTGCATAACCCCAGCTGTTCTTCCGGATCTCCTCATGCAGCAGTTCAGTAAATGCCTCTGCCAATCGGTCGGCCAGCGCTTTCAGCATAATAGAGGAGTAGTCATCATGATTCGCTTCAAACTCCTTTAATTTTGCTTCAATGCCTAATCCTGCCGTAACGGCAAAGGCTCCTACATAATCGGTAACTCCGGATGAAACCGGCGCCACAAAATCGGAGAGGCAGAGGTTGGGCTGGCCATCCTTCTTCAGGGTCTGGTTTCTCAGATTGGTAAATCGGGTCCGGATCCTGTCCCGGTTTTTATCATCATAAACCTCCATATCATCTCCAAAGGCATTGGCCGGGAAGATACCGTATACGGCGTTTGCAGTGAGCCATTTTTCATCGATAATCCGCTGAAGCATCTCCTGTGCGTCATCATAGAGTTTCCTGGCCTCCGATCCATAATCGGGATGGTCAAAAATATCAGGGAATTTCCCTTTGAGCTCCCAGGTGGTGAAAAAGAAGATCCAGTTGATGTACCGGCTGATCTTCTCTATGGGAAAGTCGGAGAGGACCTGCAGTCCGGTCTGATTAGGAGTAAAAATGGTTTTGGCCGACCACACTGTAGTCAGGGCATTGTTCCTGGCCTCCTCCAGTGAGAGGTACTTGATATCGCGGCTGGCACCGGCATAATTATCTCTTAAGGTCTGGTACTCTTTCCTGACCTCTTTGGTGTAACCCTCCTGTTTTTCGGTTGAGAGAAGCGAATTGACCACGGCCACGCTCCTGGAGGCATCTTTTACATGGATAACAGGACGGCTGTATGCGGGTTCCAGTTTGACAGCAGTATGGATCTTTGAGGTAGTGGCTCCTCCAATAAGCAACGACTGTTTCATGTTGCGCCGCTCCATCTCCGAAGCCACATGGATCATCTCCTCCAGTGATGGTGTGATCAATCCGGATAGTCCAACAATATCGGCCTTCTGCTTTTCAGCTTCATCCAGGATTTTTTCGGTGGGTACCATCACGCCAAGGTCGATCACCTCGTAGTTGTTACATCCCAGCACCACACCCACAATGTTTTTCCCGATGTCGTGTACATCGCCTTTGACGGTGGCCATCAGTATTTTCCCTGCCGAATGACCTGCACCCGATTTGCCACTGGCCTTCTCCTGTTCAATATAGGGAAGGAGGGTGGTTACGGCACGTTTCATGACCCTGGCACTTTTGACCACCTGGGGAAGAAACATTTTTCCATCTCCAAACAGGTCGCCCACTACATTCATGCCATCCATCAGCGGACCTTCAATCACCATCAGCCCCAGCCCAAGTTTTTGATGGGCTTCCAGAGCATCTGATTCAATATGTTCAGTGAGCCCCTTTATCAGGGCATGTTTCAGGCGCTCTTCCACCGTTTGGTCCCTCCAGATGTCCTTTCTCTCCTCCGCCTTCTCCACCTCTTCAAGGGTGGAAGAGTATTCAATGATCCGCTCTGTAGCATCGGCCCTGCGGTTCAGCACCAGGTCCTCTGTATATTCCAGGAAATCAGCTGGTATTTCGTCGTATACCTGGAGCATTCCGGGATTCACAATACCCATATCAAGTCCTGCCCTGATGGCATGGTAGAGGAAAACGGAGTGGATGGCCTCCCTTACTATATTGTTTCCCCTGAAGGCAAATGAGAGATTGCTGATGCCACCGCTCACCCTGGAATGGGGCAGATTTTGCTTGATCCAACGGGTGGTATTGATAAAGTCAACAGCATAGTTATTGTGCTCCTCAATGCCGGTACCAATGGTCAGTATATTGGGGTCAAAGACAATATCGTTGGGTGGGAAGTGGAGCTTTTCAGTTAGCAGCCTGTAAGCTCTTTCGCAGACCTCAATGCGCCTTTCATAACTATCGGCCTGACCCTCTTCATCAAAGGCCATCACAATAACCGCGGCACCGTATCCCCTGATTTTACGGGCATGTTCCAGGAACTGTGTTTCGCCCTCTTTCAGAGAGATGGAGTTGACCACAGCCTTGCCCTGGATACATTTCAGACCAGCCTCAATCACTGCAAATTTAGAGGAGTCGATCATCAGGGGGACCCTGGAGATCTCAGGCTCGGCCAGCAGCAGGTTCAGAAAGGTAACCATCTCATGTTCAGCATCCAGCATGGCATCGTCCAGGTTGATATCCAGTATCTGAGCACCATCTTCCACCTGCCTGCGGGCAATTTCAAGAGTCTCATCATATTTTTTTTCACGGATCAGCCTGGCAAATTTCCGACTGCCGGCCACATTGCAACGCTCTCCTATATTGATGAAATTGGATCCTTCAAAGACGGTAAGTGGTTCCAGTCCACTAAGTGTTAACCCAGCCACAGGTTCAACGGGACGGCGAATCTTCCCTTCTCCGGTGAGCTCTGCAAATGCCCTGATATGCTCTGGTGTGGTTCCGCAACATCCACCAACGATATTGACATATCCCGAATCCAAAAATTCTTTGATCAATACCGACATCTGTTCGGGGGTTTCGTCATACTCTCCAAACTGGTTGGGAAGGCCTGCATTGGGATGCACCGAAACAAAATGAGTTGACTTATCCGACATCTCCTGTAAATAGGGCCTGATCTCCCTGGCACCCAGTGAGCAGTTCAAACCAATGGAGAGC
>DAOWNM010000245.1 GCA_030642565.1 Bacteroidota bacterium
AATGAGGGTATTACCTATATACAGCAGGAGGAGTATGAACTGGCTGCTGTCTGCTTTTCGGTCTGTCTTGATCTGGATAGTACCTTTGCACCGGCATGGTTATTAAGAGGACAGATATTTATTGAATGGGGAGTCCTGGAGGATGCTCAGGCCGCGCTTCAAAAGGCCCTTCACTACGATCCTGCAATGGGGGAGGCCTATTTTTATGAAGGATACATTCTTTTTGGTACCGACACCACCGGTGCCGACAGGAGACTTTTTGATCAGGCCATCTCCAATGGATACCAGGTGCCATGGTCCTATTATTACAGGGCACTTACCGAAATCAGGGAAGGAAGGGATGAATTGGCCAGGGATGACCTGGACCGGGCCATTGAACTGAAGGGAGATTTTGCACTGGCCTATCATGAGCGTGCCGGTATAAAGAGAAGGGGAGGAGATTACCAGGGATCACATTTCGACTACCAGCAAGCCATAACTTATCAACATGATTTTGCTCTGGCATATAACAACATGGGATCTGTAAAGATTTTGATGGGCGACTACAACGGGGCCATTAAGGATTATTCTATGGCGCTTGAATTGGAGCCTGAGCTTGCTATCGCATTGAATAACAGGGGATATGCCCGTTATTTCACAGAGGATAAGGAGGGTGCCTTAAATGATTTTAATGCGGCTATTACCAATGGGATGCAGCTGGCCTCTGCAAAACTAAACAAAGCCTCCATGCTGGCGGGAGAAGGTCAGATGGTTCCGGCCCTTCGTTTATTGGACGAAACGTTGCTTGAACATCCCGATGAGGCACTGCTCTACCTGAACAGAGGATTGGTCAGGGAACTGACAGGCGATCTTGACGGTGCCTGTAAAGATTGGCACAGGGCCATAGAGCTTGGAGCCGACGAAGCCAATGAATTTATTAATGAATGCGATCATTGATATGAGATCTACTGCTATAAAATGGTTGATAACAGGTGTATGGATACTTGCTTCTTTTAGTCATGCGTGGTCACAGGAGGATGTTAGGATTCGCAGTAAATCATTCAGAACAGGGATCGATACCGGTTATAAAGAGGCGTGGGAAAGTGTGAAGGAGGGAGACCGCAATTTCAAAGAGGGATTGGGCACCTATCATATGGCCAGGGACCACTATCTCTATGCACATCAGTACAATCCTGATCATGCAGCACTCAACTATAAGCTTGGAGTATGCTATCTCTATACGGATAACAAGTATGAAGCGATTAACTATCTGCTTCGGGCATATACGATCGATGCTCAGGTGAGTGGAGATATTCACCTGATGCTGGGAATGTCGTACCAGCTTGTTCTGGAGTTTGACAAAGCTATAGAACAGTATAACATTCACAGTAGTCAGCTGGAACCGAAAGAGAAGGAGGAGTATTCTGAGACCCATGCAAAGCGGCTCGATGAGTGCATGTATGGAAAGAGCCTCTCCCGTAAACCTGTCAGGGTGATCATCCAGTCCCTGGGTGAAGAGGTGAATTCGAAATATGATGATTATAATCCTCTGTTTACTTTTAACGACACCGCCCTTCTGTTTACATCACGCCGTCCCTATGGCAAGGCAAAGCGGAACAGGATAGATAACAAGTACAATGAAGATATCTACAGCTCATCCCTGGAAGGTGGCCTGTTTCAAAAGAGTGTCAGGTTGGACAAACCTTTTAATACTGAAAACAACGATGCGGTGGTGGGTGTAACAGCCAATGGTAATTCATTGATTCTTTACAGGGGAGCTATTCAGGGAGGGGATATACAGCTCTCTTCATATAGGTCTGAAAAAGGGAAATGGACGCGCCCCAAAAGTATCACTGGCAGGCTCACAAGTAAAGATGGTGAAACTTCCGCGTGTATCTCCCCCGATGGAGAGGAGTTCTATTATGTTTCGAGAAACAGCAAACTCACCATGGGCGGGAAAGATATCCTCTTTACCAGGCTGAACAGCAAAGGGAAATGGGACAAACCTCTGAATCTCGGCTCCACCATTAACACGCCATATGATGAGGAAGGGGTATTTATTTCGCCCGATAACAGGTACCTCTATTTTGCTTCAAAGGGACATAACAGCATGGGTGGATTTGATATTTTCCGTTCGGAAAGAGGAGAGAACGGAGGGTGGTCAGATCCGGAAAATCTGGGTTATCCCATTAATACACCTGATGATGAACTCTTCTATATTACAGATCATACGGGGAATCATGGATACTATTCAGCCATCAGGGAGGGCGGATCAGGCGCAAAGGACATCTGTAAAGTGGTCTTTCTCGGGTCTGAAAAGGAGTTGATTTTGAAAACAGAAGATCAGCTGGTAGCTGGTCCGGGTGCGGGCCGGAAAGGCTTTCTTACAATGCCTGAACTTATGGTTCTGGATACCTCTCTGGTGCTTTACGGGGCGGTGCTTGATACTGTTAAAGGAGTAGAGCCCATTGTGGCCAAAATGGCATTCTTTGATCCTGCAACAGGGGAGAGGAATGCATTTGTGATCTCGGATGCTTCAGGTTCCTTCACTGCAAGGCTGCCTGAGCCAAAGGTATATGCTGTGGAGATCAATGCCTCCGGTTACCTCTATTTTCTCGATATACTGGATCTTTCATCTGCAACCGGTGATGTGAAACTGCGCCAGGATTTCTTCCTCCGCAAAGTGGAGGTAGGAACCAAGGTGGTACTGGATCATATCTATTTTGAGACCGGAAAAGCCATCCTGAAGCCAGAGTCGGCTGATGCACTGAACCAGGTACTCCGATTCCTTGAAAACAACCCCTCCATGAAGGTGGAGATTTCGGGACATACCGATAATACCGGATCGCTTCGTGTCAATCAGAAGCTATCCAGAGAGAGGGCCAGTGCAGTGGTGGATTATCTGGTTGAAAGGGGAATTCCTCAGGAGATGCTGGTGTCCAAGGGATATGCTGATACACAGCCTGTTGCGGAAAACAGCACCTCCAAAGGAAGAGAGCAAAACAGGCGGGTCGAATTCAAGGTACTTTCCAAATAGATCCTGTTGTTTAACAATTTCTTTCCTGTGGGAAAGTATTACTTTTGTCCGTATGAAACAGACACAATTTTACGACTATCATCTGTCGCATGGAGCAAAGATGGTTCCGTATGCTGGTTTCCAGATGCCAGTGGAGTATGTGGGTGTTCGCCAGGAACATATCAATGTAAGGGAGAACGTGGGGGTATTTGATGTTTCCCATATGGGCGAAATATGGATCAAGGGTCCGGAAGCATTTGAATTGGTTCAGAGAATCACTTCAAATGATGTGGCCCTGCTGGAACCGGGGATGATACAGTATAGCTGTTTTCCAAACGAACAGGGTGGTATTGTGGATGATCTGCTGGTCTATAAGTATGAGGATGAAAAGTACCTCTTGGTGGTCAATGCATCCAACCTGGAGAAGGATTATAGCTGGATATTAAAGCAGAATACCAGAGGAGCGGTGGTGGAGAATGCCTCGGACCAGATTTCACAACTGGCAATTCAGGGACCCCATGCTACTGCTCTATTGCAGAAAATTACGGTGGTTGACCTGTCGAAGATACCCTACTACCATTTTGTTACCGGTGAAGTGGCAGGGGCAAAGGAGGTGATTATCAGTAATACAGGTTATACAGGGGCAGGAGGATTTGAACTTTATATGTATAACGAAGATGCCGCACAGATATGGGAGCAACTTTTTGAAGCGGGGAAGGAGATGGGTGTGCAGCCAGCAGGATTGGCAGCCCGGGATACCTTAAGGCTGGAGATGGGATTTTGTCTCTACGGAAATGATATCGATGAAACCACCTCGCCACTGGAGGCGGGTCTGGGATGGATAACCAAATTCAATGATGGAAATAATTTTATTCACCGGGCCGAAATTGAGCAGCAGAAAGCCGTTGGTGTAACCAGGCACCTGGTTGGTTTCGAGCTGTTGGAACGGGGAATCCCCAGGCAGCACTACCCCATACTCGATTGTGAAGGCAACACTATTGGGGAGGTAACTTCCGGAACCATGTCACCTATGTTGAAAAAGGGTATTGGAATGGGATACGTGGAGGTCGAGTATGCAAAAAAGGAGACCGAAATTCGCATAGCCATACGGAACAAGCAGGTGGTGGCCAGGGTGGTTAAGCCTCCCTTTTACAATCCGGAAGTTTAATCAGGGGGTTATGGAGAAACACAAAATCGAGGTCTGTTACTCACCTGCACTCTACCCCTATTATGAGAACAGGGATGCCGTGGTTGTGGTGACCGATATTCTGAGGGCCAGCTCAGCCATTGTAACGGCATTTATGAATGGGGTGGAACGAATCATCCCTGTAAGAACACTGGAAGAGGCAAAGGCATAT
>DAOWNM010000006.1 GCA_030642565.1 Bacteroidota bacterium
ATTGAATGTCGTAATCGTAGATCAGCTGGGTCAGCAATGAGGCCGACAGGTACTCATTGACTTTAAATGTCAATAACATGTCCCAGTTTACATCAATGTATTGTGGGTTGTTAAGGTAGTTGGAAAAGAGGTCGATCTTGGTATCGAGTGTTACGTTTTTCAATATCTCTTTTTTGAAGGCCATCTTAATATAACCACCCAGTTCGCTCCTTACCGTTTGTCCCGGATCGAGTCCGAAAGAGCCGGCAGCAGAAAGATCCTCGTCCAGTACAAAGGTGAATTTGGTTGAGAGAGGGGAGAGGAACATGGAGAAAACATCCGAAGGTTTGTAATCCATACCCAGGGAGAAACTGAGGTATCCCGGCGACATGAAATTGGAGATCTTCAGACGGTCAATCTCCCCCGGATTGTCATATCCCTGAGCAAACTGTGTTTTGAATCCGAGCAGGGCAGTATAAAACCACTTCTCGGAAGCTTTCAATCCCAGTTTAGATGCAAAATCGATCTGGTCATCGCTCTTACGTGTGGGGTCATCTCCCTGCTTGATCAGACCGAATCCCAGGGTCAGTTTATTCTCCCACTCCGTTTTTTCAGTAGCATAGATAGCCGAAAGGTTTATAAGAGCATTTCCGGAGAGACTGTTATCACCGCCGGCTGCCCAGTTTGTCAGAGATAGCTGGGATAGGTTCAGAGATGTGGTGCCACTGAATTTCCAGAGGGTATCAGCCTGAACGGGTTCCTGTGCAGAAACAGTAAGGGATATCAGAGCGATTGAAAGGATCAGTAAAATCTTCTTCATTGTCATTTTATTTAAAGCTATTGTTGATTCAATTATTTCTAATTTGTTAGTTGTTTTCCCGGTTTTCAGCAAACAGTTTAAAACGATCCATATTCAATATGGTGTTGTGGATGAAAGCCTGTTTCATAAAGGGAACCATCAGCATCATTACCCCTCTGAACCGGAAGAAGTTTTCAGTTCGCCACAGGGTAATCCCCGGCTCCTTTTCCGTGAACCAGTTTTCAACTTCGTTGTATAAACCACGCGATCTGTAGGTCATATGAATCTGTTCAGGGAGCCGCTTTGTGGTAATAATCTCTGTCATCACCAGGTCACCCTTCCGGCCCTCATAGATCAACTCTGAACGCGTGCCCTCCTCTCGCTCTTCTCCTTCCAGGTGGGTAAAGATTTTCAGGCCCGGTTGCCACTGCTGAAGATTTTCGGTATTATCGAACAAATCGATAACAGTGGTACGTGGAAGATTGATCAGGATTTCGGTGCTGTATTTCATGTTGGGTAAAGTTCAAATGCAATAACAAATCTACCCATTAATTGTTTGATACCTTTTTAATACTGTTATCCGATTTCCCACCGATATTCTACCTGCTTTTCACATTTTATTACCAGGGATTGTAAATTTGAACAGAAGCAAAACTTTCAGTCATGCAAAAAAAGGTGATTATTATTGGCGGTGGAGTAGCCGGACTCTCATCCGGTATTTATGGACAACTCAATGGTTACAACACCGAAATCCTGGAGATGCACTCTCTGCCTGGTGGACAATGTACAGCGTGGAAAAGAGAGGGTTATACCTTCGATTACTGTATCCACTGGCTGGTGGGTTCCTCATTTGGACCCTTCCATGATATTTGGAAAGAGACAGGGGCACTGGATGAACAGACTAAAATCTGGGACCCTGACACCTATGTCACAATGAGAATGCCCGATGGAGATGATTTCATTATCTATGCTGATATCGATCGATGGGAGCAATACCTGGTCGATCTGGCTCCTGAAGACGGAAAGCCCATCGCAAAGATGTGCAACCACATGCGAAAAATGTCAACCATGCAATTATTTGACAAGCCCTCAGCACATAGAAATGTACTTGATTATGCCCGCTTTATGGTAAAGAGCGGACCAGCGATTAGGCTATTTATGAAATATGGAAAAACATCATTGGGTGCATATTTTAAAAACCTCGGTTTTAAAAATGACCTGTTGAAAGAACAACTGCAAGGAATTGCCGTTAGCATGGAGGATTTTTCTGCCATTGTCTTCCTGTTTACGCTGGTCTGGTTCTCACAGAGAAATGCAGGATATCCGCTTGGTGGTTCCATGCCTTTTACCATGCGGATGGCAGAGAGGTACAGATCATTGGGAGGAGTCTTTTCGGGGAAATCAAGAGTGGAGAAGATCATCACCGATGGAAAAAGGGCTGTAGGTGTACGATTGGCTGACGGCACACTCAAATATGCCGATTATGTGATAGGAGCCTGTGACCTGCATGCCCTGATGTATGATATGCTCGATGGGAAGTATATCACTCCAAAGATTGAAAAGGCTTTTGCAGAATGGCCCCTCTTTAAACCTATTGTCCAGGTCTCCTTTGGAATCAACTGCACCATTGAAAGTGAGTTTCACACTTACCAGGTGATTGCATCCGGTGAATCTATCGGCAGTACAACCCTGGCTGCCGGATACGGAGTCTCCAACTACAATCACGACCCGGAGATTACAGCGGAAGGCAAATGTGTGATGAAGATGCTTTTTGAATCACCCTATGAACTATGGGAAAGCCTTGATGGTGATGCGTACCGGGCTGAGAAAGAGAAGATCGCTTCCGATGCCATTGAGAAGCTTGAAAATCTCTATCCCGCTGTGAAGGGGAGTATTGAGGTGGTGGATGTGGCAACCCCGCTTACAGATATCAGGTACACCGGGGTCTGGAGAGGAGCCTACGAAGGATTTTTGCCCACCAGTAAAAACATGACCAAAACCCTAAGCAGTACCGTTAAAGGACTTGATCATTTCTACCTGGCCGGACAGTGGCTCTCGCCTGGTGGAGGTCTACCGCCTTCAGCACAGTCTGGCAAATGGCTCTTTCAACTGATCACAAAAAGGGATAAGAAGAAATTCAGGGTGTTTTAACATTAGTTCATTCCAAAATGCATAATTTCAACATATGGAAATCGGAGCGCTATACAGCAACCTGAAAAATGCATATTCGGAAGAGAACCTGGGCGTGATATCGGGCCGCATCATCGGGCTGTTCAGGGATAAAAAGTATGATGCCCTGCGGGCTATTCAGAAGGTGGTAAATGAACATACTCCCTGTAATGAGGAGAAGATCAACAAGGTCTTTTCCCGTCTGATTATGCTCTACCATCCTGACCGGCTCAGTCAGAACCTGGAGCAGCTGGGAAAGGCCTACAGGGGAGGGGATTTTGAAATCCTCTACTCCATGTCCCATATTCTTACCGTACAGAACCTGGAACCCGGGCATGTTCTGCTGAGTTCTGTGCTTACGGAGGAAGATCTGGCCGAGGAGTTTGGCTGGGATGAAAATGCCGATGGTTACTCTTACTTTATGGCTGGTGATGAATTTGTGGAGGATACCGGTGAAGATTCGGATTTCGATCTGCGCAGTTTCCTTACCATATTGAAACGGAGGGCCTATGGCAATTTGAATGTGGATTTCCCTATCTACCTACTCGAGGAGATGGAGGAGATTGAGATGGCTGACTATGAGCTGGAGGATCTGGATGGGATCGCAGCCTGCCGGTATGCCAGGGCGGTGGATCTTTCCAACAACAACCTGACTGATATCAGCGAACTGGGCAAACTGCACCAGGTGGAGCGGCTCTACCTCTCCAACAACCTGATCGGACTGGTAGATGCTTTATACAACCTGACTCTGCTACAGGTGCTTGATATCTCCCATAATGATGTGGACGATATCTCCCCCCTCTTTGAGCTGTCGCATCTAAGTTATCTCAATGTGATGGGAAACCGGATTCCCTCCTGGCAGCTGGAGAAACTGCAACTGCAGGGAGTTACCATTGTGGCTTAGCCATTGAGCAGTTGTTTCATGGCTTCCATGTTTCGGGAATTGACCACCTTTTTGGATTCAGGGGTGTAGAGGAATTCAAACAGCTCTGTGTATTGCTCCTCCACTTTGGGCCTTACCACCTTGTATGTGGGATTCATCAGCTTGTTTTCCACAGTAAATCCTTCCGCAAGAATCCCGATATTGGCGGGAATCCATCTTTGAGGATACAGATCACCGTATTTCCCGTTTTTCCTGTATTCCCTTACCTCATTGTCGAGTTGGGTGAGGCAGGCTTCAATGCCTTCATTCGAATCAGGAGATAATCTTTTTCCTTTCAGATAACGCTTAAGGTTGTTTGGATCTGGATAAATCAGTGCCACGGTATAGGGATTCTGGTTGTTGTGTAGCAGTGCCTGGCTGATATAATCGGACTGGTCAGTAAAGGACTCCTCGATCCCTTCCGGACTGTATTTCTCCCCGTCATCGGCTATCAGCAGACTCTTGTACCGGCCGAGAACATAGAGGAATCCGTCTGGATCCAGATATCCCATATCGCCGGTGAAAAGCCATCCATCCTTAATGGTCTCGGCTGTGGCTACTTCATTTTTCCAGTACCCTGTCATCACGTTTTCACCCCGGACCACGATTTCACCATTCTCAGCCAGGGGCACTTCGATACCCTCGTCATTGCAGATCTTCACCTCCATGTTTTCCGGGATCAGTCCGGACGAACCCATTTTGTAAGCGTTCACGCTGTTGGCGCTGATAACTGGACTGGCCTCTGTAAGTCCGTATCCCTGGTACATAGGGATACCAATGGCGTAATAAAACCGTTGCAATTCAATATCGAGCAGGGCTCCGCCTCCCACAAAGAATTTCATATTTCCGCCAAGGCCGTCCCTTACTTTTTTAAAGATCACTGCATCAAACAGCGCATAGATCGGTTTCAGCAGCATTTTCAATCCTTTTCCTTTGTCCCATGCAATTCCATTGTACCGGTATGCGATCTTCAGTCCGGCCTGGAACAGCGACCAGGTAAAATTACCTTTGTCCCGGACTGCACCTTCGATGTTGTTTCTGAAGTTTTTAGCAATGGTAGGCACACTGAACATCATATCGGGCTTGAGCTCCTTGATATTTTTGGAGATGTTCCTGGTGGTTTCAATGGAGTTCTTTCCCATCTCCAGAGCTGCCATGCTTGCGCCCACCGACATAATGGTAAATATCCCAGCTGTATGGGTAAAGCTGTGATCCCAGGGCAGGAAGAGAAAATTCCTGAAACCGGAAGGGATGGTAATCACCGACAGTGCCTGTTCCGTGTTGGCGGTATAGTTGCGCTGACTCAGCATGATCCCCTTTGGGTCGGCTGTGGTACCGGAGGTGTAACAGATATTGGCCACATCATCCGGACTGACCGATTCGTACACTTTTTTAAAGGAGTCAAAATCCTTCTCCAGGAGCTTCTTCCCCTCTTCCATTAAATCGCCCATATAAACCTCGTTCTTTTCATACTTCTCTTTGGGGTCCATCAGGATGATCTTCTCCAGGAGCGGAAGCTCGTTCATAATGGACTCGATCTTCCTTGCCTGGTGTCCCGATACGATGATCATTCGCGATTCGGAGTGTTTGATCCGGAAGGTCAGGTCGGCCGGTTCGTTCAACTGGATGGAGATAGGGACAGCGATGGCGCTCAGGTAGAACAATCCCATCTCGGCCACTACCCACCAGGCACGGCCCTCAGCAAGAAGGGTGAGCCGGTCTTCTTTTTTGATCCCCAGTGTCATCAAACCCGCGGCAAACTGGTATACCTGTTCACGCATCTCAGTATAGGAGGTGGGGTGAAATTCCCCATCCTTCTTTTCCCACATATAGGGGTTATCGGTATACTTATCGACGTTCTCTTCGAAGAACTGAACCAGTGACTTCATATAACAGTATTGTTAGTATGTTAAATATTAGAAATAGCAAGATATGAAAATAAGGAAAATTGAGTAGTTTTATTACGCTTCAATTCTTTATAAAAGGCAAAAATGAACTATCAGGAGATCATAGATGAAATTTACGAAGAGATAAAAAGCACGGATGATATTGGAAATGTAGCATCAATTATACCTGAACTGGCACAAATTGATCCGGATCAATTCGGTGTTCATCTTACCACTGTTGATAACAGAGAGTTTGGAATAGGGGAGTGGGGTACGAAATTCTCCATTCAAAGTATCTCTAAAGTATTTGCGTTAAGTCAGGCTTATAAACTGGTAGGTGATCAAATATGGAAAAGAGTTGATGTTGAACCATCAGGAAGTCCCTTCAATTCACTTGTTCAATTAGAAACCAATAACGGAACACCCAGAAATCCATTTATGAATGCAGGTGCAATGGTGGTTTGTGATATTCTGATCACTCAACTAAAAGATCCGGTAGAGCGTTTTTTATCCTTTATCAGAGAGATTGCTTTGAATTCAGGTATTAACTATTCTAAAAAAATTGCCAAATCTGAAAAATCTGTGGGCTACCGGAATATCGCACTCTGCAATTATCTTAAATCCTTTGGTAACATTGATAATGAACCGGACCAGGTGCTCGATTTCTATTTTAATATCTACTCCATAGAGATGAGTTGCCAGGAGTTATCAAATGCATTTATCTATTTGGCAAATGATGATTTCAGAACATCAGAGAACAGGCAGGTGCTGACCATGAGTCAGGCGAAAAGAGTAAACGCCATCATGCAGACCTGTGGATTCTATGATGAATCCGGAGAATTTGCATTCAGAGTTGGCCTTCCGGGTAAAAGTGGGGTGGGCGGAGGAATTATTGCCATTCATCCCGACAAATATTGTATTGCCGTCTGGAGTCCAAAACTAAATGAGAAAGGAAACTCATACAGAGGAATGAGGTTTCTTGAACTTTTCACAACCAAAACAGAATCATCTATATTTTGAAAAGATGAAAACAGTCAATAGAAGCAGATATCGTATTTGAGAATTACTATGGTGAGGGAGGGGTTGATCAAAGTACAGATTTATGGTCCGTTACCAAGAGTTTCAGCTCGGCACTGGTGGGTTTGTTGATGGATCAGCACACCATTCAATCCACCTCTCAATTGATGGCTGATCTGATGCCGGCTTATCCCGAATTCAATGAAATAACGCTGCACCATGTATTAACACAGACTACAGGTCTTTCCTGGGCGGAATCAGGACCACTCTGGGTGGATTGGGCCTTTTCGGACGACTGGGTAGCCGCTGCGTTGGCCCGTGGCCAGGAAAAAAATCCAGGAGAGGAGTTTAAATACAGTTCCGGCAATTCTCACTTTTTAATCTCACTGGTCTATTATAGTGCCCATATAAAACCCGGGACAATGGCCAAAGAATACCTTTTTGACCCCATGGGAATACCATTTGATACACTTGCCCAGACTATTGGCGTTGTTCCTTCCCGGGATCTGGTGGTTGTTTTGAAATACGAGGCTGAGGATCCGGTGCATCCTGAATCCGGATCTGCCCATGATGACATGCATCTGTTTGAATTGGTTGTGGAGTCGGTTATTGAGTGAAGAAGGTAACCGGGTACTCTGTTCATATCTCAATAATCTGCTCCCGGTCAGGACCAACAGAGACATATTTCAAAGGAACCTTCAGCTCCTTTTCGAGGAAAAGAATGTACTCCTTCAGCTCCCCGGGGAACTGCTCTTTGGAACGGATCCCTGTGAGATTGGTATTCCATCCGGCCATCTCGGTAAATACCGGTTTTACCTCAGCATCCAGGTCGAAAGGCATCTGATCGCTTAGTTCTCCATTTACCGAATAGGCTGTGGCTATTCTGATCACATCAAAGCTGTCCAGTACATCGGTTTTGGTCATGATCAGCTGGGTAACTCCATTGAGCATCAGGCTGTACTTAAGTGCTACCAGGTCGAGCCATCCGCATCTGCGTGGTCTGCCCGTGGTGGAACCATACTCTTTACCGATCTCCCTCAGCTTATCGCCCTCTTCATCCAGAAGTTCAGAAGGGAACGGTCCGCTTCCTACCCGTGTGCAGTAGGCTTTAAAGATGCCAAACACCTCTCCAATGGCGGTAGGGGCGATGCCCATGCCGGTACATGCGCCTGCACAGATGGTATTGGATGAGGTAACAAAGGGATAGGATCCAAAGTCAATATCGAGCAATGTTCCCTGCGCACCTTCAGCCAGGATACTCTTCTCCTGCTCCATGAAACGGTGAATTTCATATTCGGTGTCGACCCGTGTAAATTTCCTGATCAACTCAATGGCTTCGAAGAATTTCTTCTCATCATTCAGTGTGTATTTATAGTCGTATTGCTTCAACAACTTCATATGTTTTGCTTTCAGTGCTTCATATTTTTTCCTGAAGTTGAGGTCAATATCTCCCACCCTCAATCCATTGCGACCGGTTTTGTCCATATAGGTCGGACCGATACCCTTCAGGGTGGATCCAATTTTGGATTTGCCTTTGGCGGCCTCGGAAGCTGCATCCAGGATTCTGTGGGTGGGGAGGATCAGGTGCGCCTTTTTGGAGATCCAGAGGTTTTTAGTCAGATCAATATCCATGGCCTCCAGTGACTCAATTTCGCGCCTGAAAACAATGGGGTCCAGCACCACACCGTTGGTGATAATATTCAGTTTATCTTCCCTGAAAATCCCGGAAGGGATGTTGTGAAGGATATGTTTGATGTTATTGAATTCCAGTGTGTGTCCGGCATTTGGGCCACCCTGGAACCGGGTGATAACATCGTAGCGGGGGGTTAGTACATCCACTATTTTACCTTTTCCTTCATCTCCCCACTGGAGACCTAAGAGAACATCAACTTTCATAAATTGTGAGATTTTTTAGCACAAAATTAACCGGGTAGCCTGTATTTAAATCCGCATAAAATTAAGAAAAAAACCGGTACCTATTTGTTATCGTCCTTGCTAATCTTGCTCCTTCCGTAGATATAGAGGGAGTGGTGACTGGAAGTAAAGTTGTTGAGCTCGCATGCAGTCTTGATGATCTCCTCAATCCTGGGGTCACAAAATTCGATCACATTGCCAGAATCCATATCGATCATGTGATCATGTTGCATGCACTGGTATGCCTTTTCAAACTGGGCTATGTTTCTACCAAACTGATGTTTCACAACCAGGTTGCAGTCGAGCAGCAATTCAATGGTATTGTAAAGTGTGGCCCTGCTTACCCGGTAGTTTTTGTTCTTCATAAAGATATAGAGGGACTCTATATCGAAGTGACCATCCCTGGAGTAAATCTCATCCAGGATGGCATAGCGTTCAGGTGTTTTTCGGTGCCCTTTTCCTTCCAGATAATCAGTGAAGATTTGCTTTACTGTCTCCTTGGTCTCCTCTAGCACCATAATTAGTCTAAGTAAAAATTACAGTGCAATATAGTAATAATTTTAATTTAGAACAGATAAAAGTAAATTTTCACTCCTTCACTTCAATACGGTGGACAGATTCCACTCCGCGAAGTTTCATCAGGTTAAGAATCAGGTTATTGAGGTCTTTCGTATTGTGTACATAGAGGTCAATGGTGCCATCGAAAATACCATCATGACCGTGCAGGTTGATGGTCCGCATACTGATGTTTAACTCTTTGGTGATGGTGTTGGTAATGGTGTTGTATACCCCAAACCGGTCCCAACCGTTCAACTGTATTTTTGCAAGGTAGGAGAGTACTTTGTGCTGGGTCCACTTGGCAGCTACAAGCTTATCTCCCTGACTCGACATAATCTTAACAGCAGTGCTGCAGTCAGTCCGGTGAACCAGTACAGTGCCATCATTCTGTCGCACGGCTACCACTTCATCGCCGGGAATGGGATTGCAGCATTTTGCCAGCTGGTAATGGCTCATCTCATTTCCAACACTCTCCCGGAGTATCAGAGTGCCCCTGGAATCATACTCCTCTTTTTTCTCAGTTTTTTTCTGTGATCTGCCTACTGACAGGTCCCAAACCCTGACCCATTTGTTCTTTGTGTTCTTACTGAGTATCTCCTTCAGGTTGTCCAGGGTGATGATCCCGCTTCCTATTTTCGAGTAGAGCTCGTCCTTATGAGTGGAGTCATAAGCAGGTACCAGCTTTTTCAGGATTCTTGAACTGGGCGTCAGATTGAGCTCTTTCAGCTTATCGATCAGGATCTGTTTCCCCACCTCGGTACGGTTCTTTGTCTCAGCTTTCAGCGCATTTTTTATGGCTGTTTTGGCTTTGACTGTGCTGACAAATTGATACCACTCCAGGGTGGGCTTCTGAACTTCGGAAGAGAGGATCTCTACCTGGTCGCCGCTGCTCAAAATGTGGCTGAGCGGAACCAGCCTGTAGTTGACCTTGGCACCTATGGCTTTATTTCCGATCTCTGTATGGATCTCGTAGGCAAAGTCCAATGCAGTTGAGTCTTTTGGAAGGGTGATAATATGACCCTTGGGAGTAAAGACCATTATCTCCGAAGAGAAGAGGTTCAGTTTAAAATCGTCCAGAAACTCAAGTGCATTTCCCGAAGGGGTCTCCAGGGTCTCCCTGATTCGCTTGATCCATTTGTCCAGCTCCGATTCAGGTGAAGTTTTATCTTTGTATTTCCAGTGTGCCGCGAATCCCCTTTCCGCGATTTCATCCATCCGGTAGGATCGGATCTGTATCTCCATCCATTTGCCGTTGGGTCCCATAACAGTGGTATGTAGCGCCTCGTATCCATTGGCCTTAGGGGTGGATACCCAGTCGCGGATTCGCTCGGGTTTGGGTGCATAGATATCTGTGATAATAGAGTAGATGTTCCAGCACTGTGTTTTTTCGGGAACACCCTCCCTGGGTTGGAAAACGATCCGGATGGCAAAGAGGTCATAAATCTCTTCGAAAGAGACATTTTTCTGGTGCATTTTCTGCCAGACAGAGTAGATCGATTTGGGTCTACCCGAAATATCGAACTCAAATCCGTTGGTGTTAAGGGCGTCGATAATGGGAAGGGAGAAATGGTTGATCAGATGAAGGCGACGCTCTTCAGTGAGTTTGATTTTTTCTGATATTTCGTTGTATACTTCGGGATACCTGTACTTCAGACTGAGATCCTCAAGTTCGGACTTAACCCTGTAGAGACCCAGTCTATGTGCCAGTGGAGCATAGAGGTAGATGGTTTCACCGGCAATCTTGATCTGCTTGTTGCGGGGAAGGGAGCCAAGAGTGCGCATATTATGCAGACGGTCCGCCAGCTTTATAAAGATCACCCGTATGTCATCGGAAAGGGTGAGAAGCATTTTGCGGAAGTTTTCTGCCTGCAGCGAGTTGGATTCCTTGTCAAATACTCCGGAGATCTTGGTAAGACCATCAATGATGGATGCGATCTTTTTCCCAAAGGCATTCTCAATGTTTTCGATGGTCAGATCGGTATCTTCCACCACATCGTGAAGGATGGCGCAAACGGTACTGGTTACTCCCAGCCCAATCTCCTCGCTTACAATAAGAGCAGTCTCCAGCGGGTGTATAATATAAGGCTCTCCCGATTTTCTGTGTGTGCCCTTATGCGCCTCATTGGCCATCTTGAAAGCTTTCCGAATCAGCTTTTCATCTTTAGCCGACTTGCAATAGGAACTGTTTTGAATCAGCCGTTCAAGCAGGTTGTTAATCTTATGATCTTCTGTGAGTACCTTTTCCTCCATTTTTTCTCTCCCATCCAGATGGACCTTCTTCACAAAATTAGTGATTTAAGAGAAAGAGTGTTGATAACTGGAATTTTTTTTATGATCAGGGATACAATACCGTCACATTCCCGGTAAAGGTCTTGAACAGTCCGGTATAATCGGTGTATTGGATAAAGTAGACATAGACGGCTTCATTTACAAACTCTCCACCCTGAAACCGCCCATCCCATCCTTCACCGGGATCGGTAGTCTCAAACATTTTCCGTCCACCTCTGTCCACCACCATCATCACATACTCCCGGGGAGCAAAATCCATCTGAGGTTTAAATTCGAAGTTCATATCATTGCTGCCAGGGGTGAAGGCACTGGGTACCTGCATATGGGTTTCAATTGCAGCAGCGGTAATGTTTGAAAAACTATTCTCTTCCCTCCCCGTTTCATTGGGATTCCCTAACGCTATCACCCTGTATTGAACCTCTCCGGGTTGATATCCATTAATAACCGACTGGATAGGTTCCTGCCACTGTGTGGCAAGGGGCCCCACCGTCTCAATATCAAAAAAATCACCACCATTGTTCCTTCGCTGGATAATATAACCGGCAAGCCCGGGTTCATAAGTTTCGTATGGCGTCCAACTGAGGGTAACTACCTGGTCGTGCAGCTCATTTACAAGCAGAACGTTGTTTCCCCTGTTGGACGCAGAAACCACAATTGGTTTAGTGCACTCAGCTGGCAGGAATATAGAATGTACCATGTACTGGTAACTGATACTGCCTGTTGGAAATTGGTCCTGAACCACCTGTGTGGATTCACTCACGTTCCAGCGTGTTTCCACCTCGGTAAATGGCGTATCAGAGTTGCTTCTTCTCAATACCCTGAAACTGGTTACCGGTCCGGTAATATCTGCGGTATACTGAAGCTCCACAGTTGATTGGTCCACCACTGTTACATAGTCGATGATCAGTGTGGAGGGGGCCTGAGGGTAAAGTGTTGCCACAGTATCTATGGCTGAGAGGGAGATAATCCCGCTGGTGTTAACGGTCTCAATATAGTAGTTATACGAAGTATCCCCATCCACATTTGTATGGGTATAGGATGTGGTGGAGGCCTGAACGAACTTAAGTAACTGGAATACACCGCCTGAAACAGCTCCGAAGACTTTGTATCCGGATATCTGTCCTTCCCAACCCTCATAACTGGTCCAATGAAGGTTGTTGGATTGTGTACAAAGATCGAATTCAACCGAAAGGTCTACGGCCCGGTGCACATTCTGTCCGAAGATGCTCTCATTGCCGGTACTGTCTTCAGCAGTTACTGCATAGGCAAGGTTTTTCAGCCCGCTTGTCATATGTTTAAACTGAAAGATATTGGATGAGAAGGAGAAGAGCTTCTCAAAGGAGTTATGAGCGTTCATCTTATAAAGATGATAAGACTTGATATCGGTATCTGAACTGGGATTCCACTGAATCAGTACCCCGTTGTCGGTGTGGTCCACTGTTACCCTGATAAGGTCCGGAATATCAGGCAGATCCTGAGCCTGGGTCCTGACAGGAAACATAACCATGACCACCAGCAGGATTGCCGGACAGATGGTCCCCAGATATGTTCTTATCCCGGTCATGTGATCAATAAACGTATTTCCCGTATTAAATATTTCGGGATGCTCTATACAAAGATAATAGTTCTAAATTGAGCATTCCCTATTGTTCTGCAGGGTAAAATGTTAATTTTGTCACTCTATGTCCAAAAGCAGTTTTGTCCAAAGGGTTAATAGTTTTAAGATCAGGTACTTATCCGGTCACAGATTCCTCTATATTCTCTCTGCTTTTGTGGGTCTTGCCGTGGGTCTTGCCGCTGTAATTATCAAGAACCTGGTTCACCTTATACGCGAAGCGTTACAAAATGGTTTCCAGGGCGATTACAGCAGGTATTACATCTTTATTCTTCCCGTTGTAGGAATTGCTCTGACAGTGGTTTTTATCAAGTATATCAACAAGCGTCCTGTGGGGCACGGTATTCCCGGTGTACTCTTCTCTATTTCAAAGAACAATGGCATTATTCATTCCCACAACCTCTACTCCAATATCATCACAAGTGCGCTGACCGTTGGGTTTGGTGGATCGGTGGGACTGGAGGGGCCCACAGTGGCTACAGGGGGTGCAGTAGGTTCCAACATCGGAAGGGTCTTTAAACTGAACTACAAGGAGGTCACTTTGCTGATTTCATGCGCCTCTGCTGGTGCCCTGTCGGCCATCTTCAAGGCACCCATTGCAGGGATTGTATTTGCCCTGGAGGTGATTATGCTCGATCTCACCATGTGGGCTGTGATTCCGCTGCTGATCGCTTCGGCAACTGGGGCCATGACCTCCTACCTCTTTCTGGGACAGAATGTACTCTACTCTTTTCAGCTCACCGAGCCCTTCAAGATGGGGGATATCCACTACTACCTGATTCTAGGAATCATTGTTGGATTGTTATCGGTTTATGTTACAAAGAGTTATATACGAATCTCCGACTTTTTTGAGAAAATTAAGAGTCCGTGGAAGAGGTTGCTGCTGGGCGGAGGAGTTCTCGGGGTGATTATCCTGATTTTTCCACCCCTTTATGGAGAGGGTTACGAGGTGGTGAATCAGGAGCTCAGGGGAGAGTTTTACCATCTCTTTGAAAACAGCTTTTTTGAAGGATGGCACCAGAGCTTTGGACTGCTGGTGGTCTATATGTTGCTGATTATCGGGTTTAAGGTAGTTGCTACTACGGTTACATTTGCTGCAGGTGGAATTGGTGGGATTTTTGCACCCACCCTCTTTATTGGGGCCAATACGGGTTTACTTTTCGGCCTTGTTCTGAATCAACTGGGGATCGATGTGTCGGTGAGCAATATGGCCCTGGTTGGGATGGCTGGCATGATTGCCGGTGTGGTTCATGCACCTTTGACTGCGATCTTCCTGATTGCCGAGATTACCGGTGGATATGAACTCTTTTTACCGCTGATGCTTGCAGCCACTATCTCCTATGGCACGACCCGTTACTTTGTGAAGAATTCGGTCTACACAGTACAGCTGGCCAAACGTGGCGAGTTGATGACCCACCACAAGGACCGCAATATATTGCTGATGATGAAGGTGTCAGAGCTTATTGAGACCAACTTCAAAACTATACGTGCCGAAGATACCCTCCGCGACCTGGTGCATGTGATCACCACCTCAAGCAGGAACATTTACCCGGTAGTAGATGACCAGCACAACCTGAAAGGGATTGTAAAGCTGGACGACATCCGGCACATCATGTTCAACCAGGAGATGTATGATACAACAAAAATCAGCGACCTGATGATCATTCCCGAATGGACCATCGAAACTACCGATCAGATGGAAGAGGTGGCCAGACAGTTCTCTGAAAGTGGCCGGTACAACATTCCTGTCCTGCAGAATGGAAAGTATCTTGGATTTGTCTCCCGTGCCCGGGTCTTCTCCTCCTACCGGGAGATGCTCAAGCACTTTTCGGACGATTAGCTACGCTGAGCTCGCAAGCTCGGTTAACTGCGTTGATTTTAAAATAATTCTAAAGTATTATTTAATTATGTTTGTGTTGTTCACAAACCAAGCTACCTATGCCAAGTTTTGTAATCAATGAGAAGTGCGATGGCTGCAAGGCTCAGGATCGTACTGCCTGCCAGTATATCTGTCCCAACGACCTGATGGTTCTTGATAAAGAGAGTAACAAGGCGTATAACAGGGCTGTCGATATGTGTTGGGAGTGCTACAGCTGTGTAAAGATCTGTCCCACACAGGCCATCGAGATCAGGGGCTATGCCGATTTTATGCCCCTTGGAGGGGTGGTACAACCATTAAGAAGCACCGATTCCATCATGTGGGCGGTCAGGTTCAGGAACAAGGTGGTGAAACGATTTAAATTTCCCATCCGGACCACACCCGAAGGTACCATAGAGCCTGATGCCGGTTACTCAACAGGAACAGAGGAGTTGAAGAGTCCTATGCTGAGAACTGAACCCGATTCCCTTTAATCTAAAATCAAAAGTAATGAATGCAGATAGTTTTGAGACGGTGGTAGTGGAAACCGACCTGTTGATTCTTGGTGGTGGAATGGCGGCTTGTGGAGCGGCTTTTGAGGCCTCCTACTGGGCGAAAAGGCATAACCAGCGTGTGACCCTGGTGGATAAGGCATCCATGGAGCGCAGTGGTGCAGTGGCTATGGGGCTTTCGGCCATCAACCTCTACCTGGGAGTGAGCAAGGGCAACAACAGGGTAGAGGATTATGTCAGCTATGTAAAGAATGACCTGATGGGAATTGCACGGAAGGACCTGGTGGCCAATATCGCACGCCATGTGGACTCCTCAGTGCATCTTTTCGAAAAGTGGGGACTCCCCATCTGGAAGGATGATGAGGGCAACTATGTAAATGAGGGGCGCTGGCAGATCATGATCCACGGCGAATCCTATAAAAATATTGTCTCAGAGGCTGCCAAGAATGCTCTGAAGGAGTTGGGCGAGAACGGTAGTTATTATGAGCGGATCTTTATTACCGAACCGGTGATGTTTGGTGACCGTTGCGTGGGTGCAGTTGGTTTCAGCGTACGGGAGAATAAATTTTATCTGTTTAAGGCAAAAGCGATACTCGATTCCATGGGTGGTGCGGTCCATATCTTCCGTCCCCGTTCGGTAGGTGAGGGATTGGGCAGATCGTGGTATCCGCCCTTTAACAGTGGAGCCAGTACCTACTTCACCCTGAAAGCAGGTGCTGAGATGACCTGTCAGGAGGTACGGTTTGTCCCGGTACGATTCAAAGACTCCTACGGTCCTGTTGGAGCATGGTTCCTGCTCTTCAAATCCAAAGCCACCAATGCAAAAGGTGAGGATTATATGGAGACCCGGGCTGCCGAACTGGAGAAGTGGGCACCCTATGGTACAGCCAAACCCACGCCTGCCAATCTTCGTAACTACCTGATGCTACTTGAGCTGGAGGAGGGGAACGGACCCATCTATATGCGGACCGATGAGGCCATAAAGAAACTGGTTGCTGAGATCCCCGATGAGAAGGAGGCAAGACGGAAGATGAAGGAGCTGGAGTCAGAAGCGTGGGAGGATTTCCTTGATATGACCGTGAGCCAGGCCCTTAACTGGGCATCTCATAATATCATGCCGGAGGAGACCCCTTCCGAGATCTCTGCCTGTGAGCCCTACTTTATCAGCTCTCACTCGGGCGCATCCGGAGCATGGGTCAGCGGACCCAGCGATCTGGCACCCGGGGAACACCACTGGGGGTATGATAACATGACCTCTGCTAAAGGACTGTTTGCTGCGGGGGATGCTTCAGGAGCCTCTTCCCATAAGTTCTCTTCCGGATCCTTTACCGAGGGACGGATTGCAGGGAAAGCTGCTGTAGCTTTTTGTATGGACCATCCCGATAACGTTGAGATCACTGATGAGCAGATATCGGCATTGAAGGAGATGGTGTTGCAGCCACTGAAAACTTTCGCGGAGCACAGCGGATACACCAACGATGAGGATGTGAATCCCAACTATATCAAACCCAAGATGTTTATGTTCCGTCTTCAGAAGATCATGGACGAGTATGCCGGAGGCGCCTCTGTAGGCTTTAAAACTTCGGAGGCACTGCTTACCAAGGGACTGGAGTATTTGCAGTTTATGAAGGAGGATGCGGAGAAGCTGGCAGCGGGCGACCTGAACGAGCTGATGCGCTGCTGGGAGAATGTGCACAGGATGTGGCAGGCCGAATCTCATATCCGGTCCGTTCTGTTTCGGGAGGAGACCCGCTGGCCGGGATACTACTTCCGTACCGACCATCCGACCATGAAAGAGGATTGGGAAGTATTTGCCAATTGCCGCTGGGATCCCGGAACGGGGGAGTGGGAGATGATCAAACGCGAAATTCTTTAAAGAGTAAAAAAAACTTTGAACTTACCGACTTTAATCATAGGGGGAGGAATCAGTGGCATAACCGCTGCTGTTGAACTGGCCGAGGCCGGAGGGCAGGTCGTGTTGATCGAGAAGGAAAACTACCTGGGTGGCAATGTTTCCCGCTTCAATAACTACTTTCCCAAACTTTGTCCACCGGCATGCGGACTGGAGATTAACTACCAACGTATCCGTTCCAATCCCCGTATCAGTTTCTATACCGGGGCTGAGGTGAAAAATATTTATGGTGTTGATGGCGATTTCAGGGTGAAGATCCACCTGAAGGCGCGACTGATAAACAACAACTGTACCTCCTGTGGCAAATGTGCGGAGGTGTGCCCGGAGGAGCGGCCAGCAAAGCTGGGACGAACAACAGGGGAGAAGGCGGCCTATATTAACAACGGACTGGCCTTTCCCATGAAATATTGTATCGATCCTGATGCATGTGCAGGAGAGGCATGCGGGAAGTGTCTGGAGGTATGTGATTATGATGCCATTCAGTTAGATGCATTGTCTGCCGAGGTGGTGATTCAGGCCGGGAAGGTCATTGTGGCCACCGGATGGATACTCTATGATGCGGCAAAAATTGAGAATTACCGCTATAGAGAGGAGCCTGATGTGGTCACAAACCAGGAGTTTGAACGAATGCTGGCGGCCTGTACCAGGGAGCATAAGAAACTGACCAGGCCATCTGATGGTAAAGTACCGGCCCGCATTGCATTTATCCAGTGTGCCGGCTCGAGAGATATGAATCATCTTCCATACTGTTCGGCTGTTTGCTGTTCTGTGTCGCTGAAACATGCATTGACTCTGGAAACTGAGTATCCGGAGATCGATTCTGAGATTTTTTATATCGATATGAGGCTTTCAGGAAGAAATGAAAAACTACTGAAGCAGGCGGAGGGAAAGGAGAGGATTACTCTCACCAAGGGAAAGGTGGGACGCATTTTACCACCGGACGGGGAGAAGGGAGTTCTCCTGGAGGTGGAGGATATTATCAGTGAAACGAAGCGACAGGATGCATATGATATGGTGGTGCTGGCCATGGGGCTGACACCCGCTCCTGTTGCAGCAGAGCTGAAGGTGAACGAATATGGATTTTATCTGCCTGACCAGCCTTCGGGGATGATTCCCACAGCCAGCTGCAAACGTCCCATGGATGTTTCATCGTCGGTGAAGGATGCAACCGCCTCAGCTCTAAAAGCGATGCGGAGATGATGGAGGCAGAGAAAAAACATATGGCCCTTGCAGTTTGTACCGGGTGTGGCATTGGGGAGTGCATCGATACAGATAAGCTGGTTGATGCTGCCGGTGAGGCCATCCAGGGAATCAACTGCATACAACATGGATCGTTCTGCTCGGTGGCTGGACTGGCTGAGCTGAACAGGATGGTTGCGGAAAAAGGGGTGGACCGCCTGGCTGTTGCAGCCTGCTCACCCAGGGTTAAGAGCATGGAGTTTGAATTGGATGGGGTTCATGTGGAACGGATCAATCTGAGGGAGCAGGTGGCCTGGGTAATGGAGCCGGACCATGAGGATACCCAGATGTGTGCGGAGGACCAGACCCGAATGGTACTGGCAAAACTGGAGACTATCAAAGAGAACAGCCCCTATATTCCGGATCATCTCTCTTCAGATATTCTGGTGGTGGGTGGTGGCATCGCGGGACTTACCTCGGCGTTGGAGGGTGCCCGGGCAGGCTACCGGGTTCATCTTGTGGAGCGGTCGGACCGGCTGGGTGGATATGCCGGAAGGATCTATAAGATGCTTCCGGATAGTGAGCAGAGCGCCACATTGAAAGAGCCAGATCTCCATGAAAAGGTAAAAGAGGTGGAGGGACACCCCGGGATAGAGGTTTACCTGGAGAGCACCATTGAATCTATTTCAGGGGAACCTGGAAATTTTTCTGTTGCGTTAAAAAACAGACGGGTATCTGAGCTGCAAGTGGGTGCAGTAGTGACCGCTACAGGATGGAAACCGTATAATACAGAGAAGCTTGCACCACTGGGATATGGTTCCCCACGGGTAAAAACGCTGGAGGAGTTTGAACAGTTTGTACAGGAGGAGCATCTTCCCGACCGGATACTCTTCATATTATGTGCCGGTTCGAGAGATGAGAAACATCTTTCATATTGTTCATCTTACTGCTGCGCTGCTGCTTTGAAGCAGGCCCTCTATGTAAGGGAGAAAAATACCAACGCAGAGGTCTATATTGTCTACAGAGATATTCGCACACCCGGATTTCAGGAGGAGTTCTACAAGATGGTTCAGGCCGATGATGCCATCTTCATGACCAAAGGTGTGATTGAAACTGTTTCTGACACGGGAGATGGTGTAGAGGTTACGGTAACCGAATCGCTGCTGGATGACCGGGTGACCATCATTTCCGATATGGTGGTGCTGGCCACGGGTATGGTACCCAATACCACTGCCGATCTGAATCTGCAGTACCGGCTTGGAAAGGGTTTGCCCGAAATTGAGTATGATTTTTCCGACTCTCACTTTACCTGTTTTCCCTATGAAACCAGGCGGACGGGAATCTTTGCTGCAGGTACTGTCAGGGCCCCAATGGATATGGAGATGAGTGGGGAGGATGGCGCCGGTGCCATGATGAAGGCGATCCAGACTGTCGAGTGCGTGAAGCGGGGAGAAGCGGTTCATCCCAGGGCAGGGGATATGACCTGGCCGGAGCTCTATATGGAGCGCTGCACCGATTGTAAGAGGTGCACAGAGGAGTGTCCGTTTGGTAGCTATGATGAGACTGAAAAGGGTACACCATTGTCCAACCCGGCACGCTGCCGGAGGTGTGGTATCTGTGTGGGCTCGTGTCCGGAACGTGTGATCGGTTTTGCTGATTTCTCCATTAACAGTGTGTCGGCCATGATCAAGGCGGTAAATGTGCCAGATGAGTTTGAAGAGAAACCAAGAATCCTGGTATTTGTTTGTGAAAATGATGCCTACCCGGCGCTGGATGCAGCGGGAGTAAACCGATTGAAATACAGTCCGTTCGTCAGGATTATCCCTGTGCGTTGCCTGGGCTCCATTAATAAGGTGTGGATCTCGGATGCACTGTCGCACGGATACGATGGAATTCTTCAGATCGGTTGCAAACCGGGCGATGATTACCAGTGCCACTTTATCCATGGAAGTGAACTGACCGAACAGCGGGGAGAGAACCTGCAGGAGACGCTGAAGACCATGATGCTTGAACCGGAACGGATCCGGACCCGGTTTGTTGAGATCACAGAACACCACGAAATACAGGAGATGATCAATGACTATGTGGAGGAGATGGAGCTCATTGGCCCCAACCCCTTCAAAAGTATGTAAGGAAACCAAGAAAAAAGTTTATGAGTGAGAGCAGTTCCATACAACCAAACCTCGCTTTTAAGAGGGAGCTGAGCCGGTTGAGCGGATCGCAGCTGAACCAGTGTATGCAGTGCGGGAACTGTTCTGCAGTATGTTCACTTGCTCCGGCCGAAAGGCCCTTCCCGCGTAAGGAGATGGTCTGGGCAGGATGGGGTTTGAAAGATAAGCTGATCGGGAACGTGGATATCTGGCTCTGTCACCAGTGTGGTGACTGCAGTAGTTACTGTCCGCGCGATGTAAAACCAGCCGATGTGCTATCTGCCATCCGTCAGAAAACCTACCAGCACTATGCACGCCCCCGTCTCCTGGGAAAGCTGGTAAGCAATCCGGCCTGGCTTCCGGTGGCCATTGCTATTCCCGTAGTGGTGATTATTGCCATTCTCTCCCTGGCAGGAACCTTTAAAATTCCGGAAGGGCCGGTCGATTATTCAGCTTTCTTTCCCCATGGTCTGCTGAATGGAACTTTTTCGTCCATAACGCTCTTCTTCTACCTGCTGGCATCGCTTGGTATTGGCAGGTTCTGGAAAGATATGAAGCGACAAACCCCACCCGGTGAGACTGGAATGAAGAGGCTCCCTGTTTTCAGTGTTTTGGGAGAGATCCTCTCCCACTCTAATTTTTCGGGCTGTGGTTCCAGGAAACCGGGTAAGGCGGCCCATATGTTGCTATTTTTTGGATTTGCCCTGTTGATTACGGTCACCCTCTATGCCATCTGGGCAACCGTTTCACATCACTATCCGCTTCCCATTACCAATCCATTCAAGATCCTGGGAAATATGGCTTCACTGATGATCTATACCGGACTGGGGATCATGATCTGGCAACGGTTGTTCAACAGAAGGGTATTTGGTAAGAGTGGTTATTCCGACTGGCTGTTACTGGTTTCGATCGGGTTGCTGACCCTTTCCGGAACACTAGTTCAGCTGGCACGTCTGGGGGAGTGGTCAGTAGCTTATCACCTCTACTTTTTCCACCTGGTGGCTGTGTGGTTTGTGATTATGTATCTGCCATTTACGAAGCTGGGACATATCTTCTATCGCACCACGGCACTGCTCTATGCACGTACCATAGGCAGGAAGTAGCTACAGAAACTAAAATTTATCCAGTACATTCCGCACCGATCCATGTAATAGCAGGAGCCTTTTCGACTCATCCAACTCAAGCCCCAGTTCCTCACTGATCATTCTTGATCCCCGTTCAACCAGCTTGGCATTGGTCAGCTGCATATCCACCATCTTGTTGCCTTTCACCCGCCCCAGCTTGATCATGGTGGAGGTGGTGATCATGTTCAGGATCAGTTTTTGTGCTGTTCCCGATTTCATTCGAGTGCTTCCGGTTACGAATTCCGGTCCCACCAGTGCCTCCAGGGGAATCTCCACTGCCTCGGCCAGTTTGCTATTGGGATTGTTGGTGATGCAGGCGGTCAGAAGACCATGCTTCTTTGCATCCTGAACGGCACCAATCACATAAAGCGTTCTTCCTGAGGCTGCAATCCCTACCACCACATCATTTTTCCCGGGTTTGAATTTAGCCAGGTCACGCCAGGCACCGTGAAAATCATCTTCGGCCGATTCCACCGCTTTCCGGATCGCTTTGTCGCCACCGGCAATGATCCCGATCACAATATCGAAGGGAACCCCGAAGGTAGGCGGAATTTCTGAAGCATCCACTACACCCAGTCTGCCACTGGTACCTGCTCCAACATAAAAC
>DAOWNM010000320.1 GCA_030642565.1 Bacteroidota bacterium
ATAGTGATCCTGTGCCGGAACATAAATGTCATCCCCCCTCCTCTCAAGTTCAATTCCCAACCGTTGAAAAGAGGTTGGAATAATGCCCAGCTGTTCAAAGGCCACTTCTTTTATGGTCAGCTCAGACTTTGTCATAGCAGCCATCCCGATAAAGCTACCCACCTCGATCATATCGGGCAATATGGTGTGTTCCGTCCCTCCCAGGAAATCCACCCCCTGGATAGTGAGAAGGTTCGAGCCAATCCCTTCAATAGTGGCTCCCATTCGGACCAGCATCTTACAGAGCTGCTGGATATAGGGTTCACAGGCTGCATTGTAAATGGTCGTTGTCCCCTCTGCCATCACACTGGCCATAATAATATTGGCCGTACCGGTGACCGATGCTTCGTCGAGGTGCATATAGGTACCCTTCAGGTTGGAAGCGATGACCTCATAAAAGTTCTCTGCATGATCAAAATCAAATGTGGCTCCCAGTGCCTGGAACCCCAGGAAATGGGTATCGAGCCTTCTCCGTCCAATCCTGTCCCCTCCTGGTTTGGGAAACACCGCTTTCCCATAACGTGCCAGTAGTGGCCCAAGGATCATCACAGATCCTCTGAGGGATGCTGACTGTTGAATATATTGATCGGTCCGGAAATAGTCAAGCTCCACATCGACAGCGCGGAAACGGTAGCTGGTGTCGGTAAATTGCTCAATATCAACACCCAGATCACGCAGCAACTGAATAAGCAGCAGTACATCATTAATGCGTGGAAGATTATGTATGGTAACAGGTTCGGAAGTCAGCAGGGTGGCACACAGGATCTGGAGTGCTTCATTTTTGGCACCCTGGGGGGTGATCTCCCCTTTCAGGCGTTGTCCTCCCTCAATAATGAACTTCCCCATGGATCAGGAATGTGCTGGCTATTGCTTATGCTGGTGCTGTTGGTACTGTTGCTTGTACTTGCCCTTTTTACCACCCCCCTTTTGCTTGGAGATGTTGGGACGATTCTTAGCAAGTATATCCCTGGTTTCGGGCAGTTTCAGATCTGGATTCGCCTCCAATACGCCCCCTGAAAGGGTCTTCATATCGGCAAAAATCTCTTCGTCACTTACCGCCTCCCTGTTCCAGGTGAGGTATGACTTTTTCATATGGGAAGCAATCATCTTTACCAGGTCGTCCTTCTCCTCGCCAGGCTCCAGGGCAACCGCCTTATCAATCATCAATACAATGGAGCGGCCATAGTGCTTCTTGGCAATCCTGTGCTGGTGATATGGAACGTTTTTGGGTTTGCTCTGCAGCGACTCCGGCTCCGGCCATGGGTAAGGCGAATCAATATCGAGGTCAAAATCGGCAATGATCGCCAGGTGATCCCAGAGCTTATGTTTAAAATCGTTCACATCCCTCAGGTGAGGATTGAGGTTTCCCATTACTCCTATAACTGTACGGGCAGCCTTGTTTCGCTCATCACGATCCTCGATGGTTTTGATATGGTTCACCATCTTCTGGATATTCCTTCCATATTCAGGCAGGATCAACTTCTTTCGGCTTGAATTATAATCGTATGTCATTGATGATTCTTTAAAATAGATTTTTACAAAAGTACTTCTTTCTTTTTAATCCACCACCCTGAGCTTGGCAAACTTCAGCAACAGTTGCTTGGTTCCGATGGGAAAAAGCACTGTGGCCTTGATATTGGAGTCTGTGCCCTCCAGTTGATGTACCTCACCAATTCCAAAACGGGGGTGCTCCACCTTTGTACCCACTTTGATCATCCCGGGTTCTGAAGGGGTGAAATTTTGGGGGGGCTGTGATACTACCTGGTTCATATTGACCATCCTGCGACCGCCCGACTGGATCTGAGCAGGCTGCTTTCTCTGCTCCATCACTTTGCGGTAGGCTTCGGGAACAAATTTCTCCTTTTCGGGCCGGCCGTTGTTGTTACCTGAAACCACCGGGTAGAAACCGGGTGGAAGCTCAAGGTATTTGGGGTCGATCTCCTTGATAAAGCGGCTGGGGGAACATGCATTCTGAATGCCCCATTTATAACGCTGCGCCGCATAAGTGATGATGACACTCTTCCCGGCCCGGGTCAGGGCCACGTAAAAGAGCCTGCGCTCCTCTTCCAGCTCCTTGGGGTTGTCAGTGCTCATCTGCGAGGGGAAGAGTTCCTCCTCCACTCCTGCAATTACCAGGTGTTTGAATTCGAGCCCTTTGGCCGAATGGATGGTCATCATGGACACCCTGTTCCGATCCTCCTCCTTCTCCTGGTCCGCATCGGTCATCAATGTCACCTCCTGCAGGTAATTACCCAGGTTTATCTCTCCCTCCCTCTCCGGATCATCCGTAAAAACCTTGATCCCGTTGAGCAACTCCTCAATGTTCTCATACCTGCTCACATTCTCAGGGGTCCTGTCCGATTGAAGGTCCCTGATGATTCCCGTTTCGTTGGCAATAGTATAGGCCAGATCGAAGGCCTCCATCTCCTGCAAGCGCTGCCGGAAACCTTTGATCATCCGGGTGAATCCCTGCAACTTGGTCAGGGTTCCCTTATTAAATCCCAGATTGACCTGGTCGAGGTGCGTCAAAACATCCCAGATATGGGAATCGAGCTTTTCCGCATAGCCATTCAGCTTCTCAAGGGTAGTCTTTCCTATCCCACGCAAGGGGTAGTTGATGATCCGTTTCACCGACTCATCGTCCCTTGGGTTGACCGTAATTCGGAAATAGGCCAGCAGGTCTTTAATCTCTTTGCGCTGATAAAATGAGAGCGATCCAAATACCTTGTACGGAATGTTCATTCGGCGAAGACTCTCCTCAAAGATCCGGCTCTGTGCATTGGTCCGGTAGAGTATGGCAAAATCTTTATGTTCCAGCTGCTCTCTGAAACGCAGATCCGAGATGTGTCCGGCCACCAGAAATCCCCCCTCCCGGCCGCCCGAGGCCTCCACCACGCGTAGGGGTTCGCCATTTTCATTCTTCGAAAAGACCTCCTTGGAAATCTGGCCC
>DAOWNM010000114.1 GCA_030642565.1 Bacteroidota bacterium
GCGCAAAGGTAGAAAAAAGACCATTGACCGACAATATGGAGCAGTTTACCGATTTATACTTCCCCGGCAACAGAGAAGGCCCTATACTTGCAGTAGAAACCAAGTAATTTTTTGCAAATTTAATAATATGAAAATGGGAGCAGGATTATTTTGGGGTGCATTTTTACTCCTTCTGGGGGTCGCCCTGATTATCAAAGTGGTATTTAATGTTGATTTCCCGGTATTTAAAGTACTGATTGGGATTTTCCTGGTACTGCTGGGTCTGAACATGATCTTTGGTAAATTCTTGATTTCGCCCGGCCATTTCAAGGCAGAGGAGACAATTTTCAATGAGCGGGTCTACGACAATCCGGAGTCGGGTAAGGAGTATACCGTGCTGTTTGCCAAGGGGGTGTATGATTTCACCAATGTGGATCTGGAACAGGGCAGCTTTCGGGTTAAAGTGAGCACGGTTTTCGGTGGTACCCAGATCATCATTCCACGGGATAAGCCGGTAAGGGTCCAGGCAGATGCTGTTTTTGCCGGAGTTGAACTTCCGGATGGCAACAATGCCGTTTTCGGCACAACCATTTATGAAAGCGATTCCTGGAGCGCCGATACAGCCTCCATTGATATCAAGGTGGATGTGGTTTTTGGAGGTGTTCAGGTGATACAGCGTTGATCGTTTTTTTAAAGAGCGGCATTTTTCTAATTTTGTATTAAATATTGAATAAGAATTATGTCAGGACATAGCAAATGGTCGACCATCAAGCGCAAGAAGGGCGCCAATGATGCCAAAAGGGGAAAACTCTTTACTAAAATTATCAAGGAAATTACAGTGGCTGCCAGCGAGGGTGGTGCCGATATCGAGTCCAATCCGAGACTTCGGGCGGCGGTTCAGAATGCCAGGGGAATGAATATGCCCAAGGATACCATCCAGCGGGCCATCAACAAAGCCGACAGAGACAACTCTTCCTTTCTGGAACTGACCTTTGAAGGGAAGCTTCCATACGGGATCCTGGTATTCGTCGATAGCCTGACCGATAATCGCAACAGGACCGTCAGCAATGTCAGGTCCATCTTTAACAAGCGGGGTGGAGAACTGGGGACCAACGGTTCTCTCAACTATATGTTTGAACGAAAGGGGATCATTAGTCTGGCCAAGGGGGAGTTGGATCCCGATGAGTTTGAACTGGAACTAATCGATGCGGGGATTGAGGAGATCGAATTGGAAGAGGGTGTTTTCATGATTACCACACCCATGGAAGAGTTCCACAATGTACAGCTAAAACTGCAGGAGATGAGCCTGGAACCAGAAAGTGCAGAGCTTCAGAGGATCCCAAACGATACTATGGATCTGACCCTGGAACAGGCGGTACAGATCATGAAGATTATTGAGGAGTTTGAAGATGATGATGATGTTCAGGTTGTCTCTCACAACCTGAATATAACCGATGAGGTATCTGAGGCCATGGAGTAGATAGCCCTGGGTTCGCTTATAATCCCTTATTAATTACTCTTACAGAGAAGATGCTAACACCGATCATTATTCCTGCCATAGCTGCGGTTCTGAGCAGGTGATAGGGATCGTACCAGTTGAAAAAGATCATGGTGGGACCGCAGATCATCAACAGGACCATGGAGACAAGGGGAACCCTTCTCATTTTGAATCTGGTGAGTCCCAGACCTATGGCGAACAGACCAATGAAGCTGCTTCCAATACGCCTGTAAAACTGTTCATCATGAAACAGACCCAGCAGTTTGATCCAGACCTGTTCATCTGTCTCCTCTATGCCAGTGAGCAAACCCCCGGCCAGTTCCTGGTAAAGTTCGATGCCCGCAATTCCCATCATCAGGAATCCGGCCGATGCCACCAGCAACCAGATGGCGTTCACATAGTGAAAAATCCTCAATCTATTATGGAAGAGCAACAGGTAAGGCGGAATAGACAGGAAAGTAACAATGGAGGTAGCTAACCAGGCCCATACGCTTATCTGCAGATTCCTGAGGTGGTTAGAGAGATAGGAAAGGTCCTCCTGCAATGTGGCATAGGGACTAACAAAATTGAAGTCCAGCAGCAAGGAGGTCACATAGCTAAAAGCGACCAGGATAATTGTGAAACCGGCCAGCACCTCTCTTCGTCTCTGTATCTTACGTAATTTCTTCTGCATTAAGTGAATATAATCAATTTATTATTTGTATGACAAACAGAATACAAATTTGATTAGTTTTGTCCCACAAAATAACAGGATGACACGGTCTTTACTTTTTATCATATGTTTCTCCTTCTCATTTGCCGTTGTTCAGGCGCAGGGAGGTCAGAACGGCACACAGGGAGATATGCTAAAAACACTACAGGAGCAGGGGCCGGATGATCAGGTCACTTTAGATGTGGACAACCTGCTTGTGGCTAATTATAATAAATTGATTGCCAAAAACATGAATTCTTCAGGCATACCGGGGTATCGCATCAGGATCTATTCTGAAAGTGGTATTGGTGCCAAAGAGGAGCAGCAAAGGGTGAGGGCCAGGTTTCTCTCTCTCTACCGGGGTCTGGATGCTTATAACCGGTATGACGAACCCTACTTTAAGATCTTTGTGGGGGATTGCCGTACGAGGAGTGAGGCTCTCAAACTGAACGATATGATTAAGAAGGATTTTCCAAATTCGTTTATCAGAGAGGACTTTATAAATCTTAAAGGTGCTGAATAGCAGGATTATTATATGACTGACGAAGTAAAGCACAAGTGTGGTATCGCACTGATCCGGTTGCTTAAGCCGCTGGAATACTACCAGTTTAAGTATGGTTCCTGGAGGTATGGATTGGAAAAACTGTACCTGATGATGGAGAAGCAGCGGAACAGGGGACAGGATGGAGCCGGGTTGGTCAGTCTGAAAATGGGGACTCCCCCGGGAAAGAACTATTTCAACCGCCAGCGGGATACAGGTTCATCAGCCATCAATGAGATTTTTAAGAAAATCTACTCCAGGTTCGAGGAGGAAGAGAAACTGCATCCCGATGCTTTCAATGATTCCAACTGGGCCAAGGCTAATTTACCCTTTGTTGCTGAGGCTTACCTGGGACATTTGCGATATGGTACTTTTGGTTCCAACAATATCGCCAATCTGCACCCCGTGATGCGGGAGAACAATTGGCGCACCCGTAACCTGGTGATGGCAGGGAACTTTAACCTGACCAATGTGGATGAGCTTTTTGATATCCTGGTCGATTTGGGTCAGAACCCCAAAGAGTATTCCGATACAGTGACCATGCTGGAGAAGGTGGGACATTTCCTCGATAATGAGAATCAACGACTGTTTGATCAATACAAATCCCAGGGTTTTACCAACCGGGATATCACCGAACAGATCGGAAAGAATATAGATGTATCGAAGGTACTGGAAGGTGCCAGCAAGCGATGGGACGGAGGGTATACAGTGGCCGGAATGATGGGCCATGGCGATGTGTTTGCCATGCGGGACCCATGGGGAATCAGGCCGGCGTTCTATTACCACGACGAAGAGATTGTTATTGTAACCTCCGAACGCCCCGTGATTCAGACAGCCATGAATGTGGAGTTTGAGAACGTTAAGGAGCTCCCCCCGGGTCATGCTCTTGTGGTGAAAAAGAGCGGGGCGGTCTCCATTAATCGTATCAGGGAGAAGCAGGAGAAGAGATCATGCTCCTTCGAAAGGATCTATTTCTCCAGGGGAAGCGACAGGGAGATTTACAGCGAGAGAAAGAGACTGGGTGAAATGCTTGTTCCCGCCATTCTCAAGGCCATCGATTACGAGGTGGAAGACACAGTTTTTTCCTTTATTCCCAATACAGCCGAATCCGCTTTTTACGGAATGGTCAAAGGGGTTGAGGATCATATGATGGTGAAGAAGATGGATGAGCTGACAAAGCTAAAAGGGAGATGTAGCCAGGAGGATATTCTGAAGATTATGACCGAACGTGTCCGTATCGAAAAAGTGGCCATCAAAGACCTTAAACTGCGAACTTTTATCTCGCAGGATAAAGGCCGTAAAGAGATGGTGAGCCATGTGTATGATGTTACCTATGGAACCATTCGGCCGGGTAAGGATAACCTGGTGATCATTGATGACAGTATTGTCAGGGGAACCACGTTGAAACAGAGTATCATCAAGATACTGGACAGGCTGGAGCCCAAAAAGATCGTGGTGGTCTCCTCCTCACCCCAGATCAGGTATCCCGACTGCTATGGCATCGATATGGCCAAACTGGGCGATTTCACCGCGTTCCAGGCAGCTATTGAACTGCTTAAAGAGAACGAGATGGAGCATGTGATCAACGAAGTATATAAGAAGTGCAATCAGCAAAAAGACCTTCCCAAGGAGGAGTTTGTCAATTATGTGAAGGATATTTACAAGCCCTTTACGCAACAGCAGGTCAGCAAGAAGATTGCAGAGATGCTTACCGATGTGGAGGTGAAGGCTGAGGTAAGCATTGTATACCAGAGCATCGACAACCTGCATATGGCAGTGCCCGATGACCTGGGCGACTGGTATTTCACCGGCGATTACCCTACTCCGGGAGGAAACAAGGTGGTCAGTACATCTTTCCTGAACTATATCCACGGGATCAATACCCGGGCTTACTAGTCAGTTTATTTCCGCTTGTAAAATCGAAAACGGGTGTTAAGTTTCTGAATCTTCAGATTCCTTCTCCTGATACTCCTGATTTTTTGTAACTGCTTGGGTACATAATTCAGTACGTGCCGTTCCACTTTGGCTTTGTAGAGGTCATTGACTGTAATCATAATACCGGTCTCTTCCACATCTCCAAAGCTCTTGTTCAGTACGGTACCAAAGGTTCTCATGGAGGGTGAAAGATTCATATAGGCATTGATCAGGGGGGGGATGTTTTCACCACAGGCCCTGACCTCTTTGGAGAGGGTCTTATAGTCTTCCTCATATCCCTGGCCGGTAAAGATTGCGGTGAGTCTGGCCCTGTCTGTGGCCATTTTCAATGGTTCTTTCGGGATCACCAATCTGTCACTGTCCGGGAAATGCTTGTTGAGGAAGAAGAGGATCATATCCCTTGCCATCTGGTGGTAATGCAGGTACATGGTCACCTTCCCGAACAAATATTTTTTGTTGGGGAAGTCAAGTATCAGTGTCCCCAGTCCGTCCCATAGGTTGTCAAGTGCATAGATCCCTTTTCGCCTGTGCGTGGTGGATTGGTATTTGGGTTGCACAAAGGAGCGTCCAAGTTCAATCATATGGGGAAGGTAGTCGATGATAAACCGGTCGGAAAAATTGAACAATTTAGAAGTGGCCAGTTTGACCTTCCCGCTTTTCACACATTTGCTGGGATCGCAAATATGAAAACGGTATCCCCCCAGGATCGCCTCTTCATCCGGATCCCAGACGATCAGCTGCTGATAGGAGTCCTCCCCAGTATCGTACTCATCCAGGTCGCATTCCAGCCCAGTTCCTCCGCCGGCATTCCGGAAGGAGAGCTCCCTGAGCCGCCCGATCTCCCGCATGGTATTGGGGGAGTTTTCGGCATTAAGAATATAGATTTTATTCCCTGCCTTGTTGGTTTTCCGAATAAACCGCTCCTTGGAAAGCTCCTCTTTCAGTACTTCCAGGGGAACCGGGGGTATGATATCCTTCATGTTCATGTTCATAATCGACAGGTTATTTGTTTATATCGCTGAATGCACCTTCGGGGTTTTCAGCCAGGGTATATGTATAATCTTTGACACGCATCGCCCATTGAACAGGGGTAAAACGCTTGTCGAAGGTTTGATAAGGAATCGGTTTTCCAAAAGTGATCACAAAATGTCCGTTGCGGTGTTGGTACGATTCATTGGGAAGAAAGAACATCTCCAGATTTGCCTTGATTCCAATGAATTTTCTGAAGTTGGAGAGGTTGTAAAAGAAATTGGTACATCGCCCTGTCACAAAGATGGGGATGATATCCCTTTTGGTCTGCCGTGCCTTGGTGATGGTGCTCTTTTGCCACTCGGTATCTCTGATGACCCCTTTTTTCCTACGGGAGACAAGTCCGGACGGAAAGGTCATCACCTGTACGTCCGACTCAAACATGGTCTTGATGCGCAGCACATTCTCGGTGGCCTGGGCCCCATGCTTATTGATGGGGACAAAGATCCCGTCCATGTTTTTTATCTGGCAAAGCAGGTCGTTTGCAAGCACCTTCAGGTCAGGGAAACTGCGGGATATCTCGCTGATAATCATCATGCCATCGAATCCACCAAGGGGGTGGTTGGACACAAAGATAAACCTCCCATCCCGGGGCAGGTGCTCCCGTCCTTTTACCTCCAGGGTAACATTAAATGCATCGATGGAGGCACGTGCGAAATCCACATTTTTTTTATAGCCGTGGTTATAGAGAATGGGGTCATTAAAGAAATCGATCCGGAGCATCCGGGAGAGAAGACGGTATACGAATCCCGGGATCCAGCGACCCGTTTTTGGATTTTTATCCATGAATAAGTCCCTGATATTGATGGGCTTAAAGTTCTTTTTATAAGTTGCTTCATCCATATTTTTCCGGTACGGACCGTGCCATGCTATAGTGTAAAGACAAAAGTATTAAAAGATAAGTTATGAACAAAGTGGGAAAAAGTGGGGTAAAATGGTACAAAGTGGTGAAAAAGTACTACTTTTACCGTTAAACCCGTGATAACCCTATGATTACGTTTATCGGAGACTATACGGTCAGGCTCGATTCCAAGGGACGGCTCTCTTTCCCGGCTGCTTTCAAAAAGCAGAGCAGGGAGGCTGTTCAGGATGGCTTTGTGCTGAAACGTGATCTGTTTGAGAATTGCCTGATTATGTACCCCATGGAGGAGTGGGAGCGGCAGAATAAGATCATTCGCTCCCGGACCAATCCCTATAACAAGGAGCATGCACGATTTCTAAGAATGTTTTTTTCTGGGACAGCAGAGGTCTCTCTGGATGCCAACAACAGGATGCTTGTACCGAAGCGGTTGATGGAGTATGCAGGAATCAGTGATGAGGTGGTGCTGGCTGGGCAATCGGGAAAGATTGAGATCTGGGCCTCGGATCAGTATGGAAGGGTCAGTACGGCGGATGATGATTTTGCAGCCATGGCCGAGAAAATTTTGGGTGGATCAATAGATGAACAGGATAGATAATGGGCTATCATAAGCCAGCATTATTGCATGAAAGCATCGACGGACTATACATTAAACCAAAGGGAAGTTATGTTGACCTGACCTTTGGAGGGGGAGGGCACTCTCTGGAAGTTCTAAAAAAGTTGGGTAAAAATGGCAGGCTTGTAGTATTTGATCAGGATCAGGATGCCTTTGCCAATGTTCCGGATGACAAGCGGCTTATTTTTGTCGGGGCAAACTTCAGGTATTTAAAACACTACCTGAGATACCATGCCATTGAAAAAGTTGATGGAATTCTGGCTGATCTGGGTATCTCCTCACATCAAATCGACCAACCTGAAAGAGGTTTTTCATTCAAATCAGATGCAGCACTGGATATGCGCATGGATGTGCGAAGCAAGCGGACTGCATCGCAGCTGTTGAATGAAGCTCCACGGGAGGAGTTGGTCAGAATATTCAAATCATACGGAGAGCTTGGAAATGCATTTGCCCTCTCTACCGCCATCCTGGCGGCCAGGGAGGAGGCTGGGATTGAAACTACGGGCGACCTGGAGGGGGTGTTGAAGCGATTTATTCCAAAGCACCAGCCCAGCAAATTCCTGGCCAGGGTTTACCAGGCTCTGCGGATCGAAGTGAACCGTGAGATGGAGGCTCTCAGGGAGATGCTGGTTCAGACTGCAGGTTGTCTGAAGCCCGGAGGCAGACTGGTGGTGATTACCTACCACTCCATCGAGGACCGGATCGTGAAGAATTATATGCGGTCGGGGAATCTGGAAGGTGAGATTGAGAAAGATTTTTATGGAAATATTCAATCACCATGGAAACTGGTGAACCGGAGTGTGATTACTCCCTCTGAGGAGGAGATTAAAGAGAACAACAGGGCCAGGAGTGCCAAACTGAGAATAGCTGAACGAACCGAATTATGAGCAGGGAGAAGAAGAACATAGAATTTGACCAGTCCATCGAGGAGAGGGAGAAGAGTTTTTCCC
>DAOWNM010000059.1 GCA_030642565.1 Bacteroidota bacterium
ACCTGTTTTAAATATTAATGGGTAATTTTGGTCTTCGTTTTAAAACAGTAATTTCATGGACCTTCAGATTCACACAAAAGCTTCAGATAACATTCGTATTCTTTCCGCCGCCATGGTGGAGAAGGCAAAATCGGGACATCCCGGCGGAGCCATGGGCGGAGCCGATTTTGTAGAGATGCTCTATTCAAAATTTCTCAATTTTGATCCGGACGATGGAGCGTGGCCGTTGAGGGACCGTTTTTTTCTCGATCCCGGGCATATGTCACCCATGCTCTATGGTATGCTGACGCTGATCGGGAACTATACCCTCGACGAAGTGAGCAGGTTCCGCCAGTGGGGAAGTCCCACACCGGGTCACCCCGAAGTGGATGTGAATCGTGGTGTGGAGAACACCTCGGGTCCGCTTGGTCAGGGTCATACCATGGCTGTAGGAGCAGCCATTGCAGAGCGTTTTATGGCTGCCCGTTTCGGGGAGTGGCTCTCGCATAAGACCTATACCTTTATCTCCGACGGTGGCGTTCAGGAGGAGATCTCTCAGGGAGCCGGACGTATCGCGGGTTTCCTTGGCCTCTCCAACCTGGTGATGTTCTATGACTCCAACGATATTCAACTCTCCACCCGTACCGAGGAGGTATCTGCCGAAGATACCGCAGCCAAGTACAGGGCATGGAACTGGAATGTAACCACCATCGACGGTAACGATCCGCTCCGGATTTTCAATGCACTTGAATCGGCACTGGAGGAGAAGGAGCGTCCCAGCCTGATCATCGGAAAAACCATAATGGGCAAAGGTGCCGTAGATGAAAATGGTAATCCTTTCGAGGGACAGACCTCCACACACGGGATGCCGCTTTCGGCAGCCGGGGCCTCTTTTGAGAAGAGTATCTCCAACCTGGGAGGTGATCCCGAAAATCCCTTTGTAGTCTTTGATGAGGTAAAAGAGGCTTACCAGGCGGTACTGGAGAAGAAGCGGAAAGCAGCGGCCCTACGAAAAACTGAACAGTCAGCCTGGGAAAAAACCCATCCGGAACTTGCTGCTAAATACAGGAGCTTCCTGGAGGGAGAGCTTCCGGAGATCGATTTTTCCGCCATCGAGCAGAAGAGAGGGGCACCTACGCGCGGAGCCTCGGGTGCAGTACTGGCCAGCCTGGCCGGGAAGGTAGAGAATATGATAGTGGCCTCGGCCGACCTCTCCAACAGCGACAAAACCGATGGTTATCTGAAAAATACTACAGCGTTTACCAGTGGCGATTTCACCGGCTCCTTCCTCCAGGCAGGTGTTTGTGAGCTAACCATGGCCTCCATTGCCAATGGTATGGCGCTGCATGGCGGAGTGATCCCGGTGATCGGGACCTTCTTTGTGTTTAGCGACTATATGAAGCCTGCTGCCAGAATGGCCGCGCTGATGCAGCTACCGGTGAAGTATGTGTGGACCCACGATGCCTTCCGTGTGGGTGAGGATGGTCCCACCCACCAGCCGGTGGAGCAGGAGGCACAGATCAGGTTGCTGGAACATTTGAGAAATCACCAGGGCAAACGCTCCATGCTGGTACTTCGTCCGGCCGATGCACTGGAGACCACCGTGGCCTGGAAGATGGCACTGGAGAATGTAGAGAGACCCACAGCACTGATCCTCTCCAGGCAAGGGGTACCCGATCTTCCTTCAAAGCCGGGATCTGACAGGTATACCGACGCTCAGCAGGCACAGAAAGGGGCCTATGTGGTCCACGATTGTGAAGGCATACCGGATCTGATCATGGTGGCCTCAGGCTCCGAGGTGGCCACCCTGCTGGCAGGAACAGCGCTGCTGGAAGAGAAGAATGGGCTGAAAGTCAGAGTTGTATCGGTTATTTCGGAGGGTCTGTTCCGCGATCAGCCGGAAGATTACCAGGCGGAAGTGATCCCGGAAGGTGTTCCGGTGTTTGGTCTGACGGCCGGACTACCTGTTACGCTGCAGGGACTGGTAGGGGAGAATGGAAAAGTATTTGGACTGGAGAGTTTCGGCTATTCAGCGCCCTCCAATGTGCTGGACGAGAAGCTGGGATTCACTGGTGAAAATGTCTACGGACAGGTGGTTGAATGGATAACTTGATCAAAAACCGGCAATATTATAAATTTTGTTGTTACGGATTTCTAAAGAATCTACGTTTTTTTGATGCATTCTTCATTCTCTTCCTGCTAGAGAAAGGATTGCCTTTCACACAAATAGGAATACTCTATGCTGTTCGTGAAATTGTCATCAACATTTCTGAGATTCCATCAGGCATAATTGCTGATACTTACGGTAGAAAAAAGGCACTGATAAGTTCATTTCTAGTTTACATCATCTCATTTTCAGTTTTTTACCTGTCCGAGGGTTTCTGGTTATTTCTGATAGCGTTTGTTTTATACGGTATTGCAGATGCTTTTCGTTCAGGAACCCATAAGGGCATGATCATGAATTATCTGAAATTGAATCATTGGGAGGAGCAAAATATCAATTATTACGGACACACCCGCTCATGGTCTCAAATAGGTTCTGCCATATCTTCTCTGGTAGCGGGGCTCATTGTATTCTATAGTGGGACATATCAAAATATTTTTCTCTATTCCATCATACCTTATCTGGTAAACCTTCTGTTGATTGCATCATATCCGGGAGAACTTAATGGGGCTATTAAGCAGAAACATCCCAAAAGCAGTCCTGGGATGAGGTTCACCATTTCAGCATTTTTAAAAACCATCAGACAACCGAAGGTATTAGAGATCATTAATGCCTCGGCTATTCATACGGCTTACCTGAGAGCTGTTAAAGATTACATTCAACCCCTGATGGTAAATGTAGCACTTCTCATACCCATCATGTTGCATTTTGAGGCAGAGAAGAAAAATGGAATCATCATTGGTTTGATTTACTTTCTAATTTATCTTTTAACCTCTCGTGCATCACAGCTTTCATCAAAAGTTGTTGTACGAAACAAAAAGAGTATCTCCTTGATCACCTTACTGTTCGGATTTATTTTTGGAATCGTGTGTGGCGTTCTCTATATATATGGTTTTTGGATCATTTCTCTGATTGCTTTTGTGGGAATATTTATTGTTGAGAATACAAGAAAACCTATATTAACAGGATTTATTGCAGATCAGGTTCCAAATGAAATTTTAACATCGGTTATTTCTGCACAATCGTTCATAAGAACGGTGATGACAGCCATACTTGCATTGATCGTTGGCGTTGTTGCAGATAATTTCGGAATTGGGGTTTCCATTTTGGCAGTTTCTCTTTTCCTTACGCTTGTTACCATAATCATAAATAAAAATGCACGAATGCACAACAAAAGGAGGTTAGCACAATGATGATGAGGTTACGAACCCTGTTTTTTCTTTTTGTTCTGACCACAGGCACCTTTGGAGTCTCAGGACAGAAGATCCCGCCACAAAAACCCAAGCTGATTGTGGGGATCACTATTTCGGGGATGCAGTACGATTACCTCTCTGTCTACTGGGACAAATTTTCAGACGGGGGATTCAGAAAGATGGCCACCACCGGTGCCAACTGTAAGAATGCACGTTACAACTACCTGATTACCGATCCGTCGGCGGGTTTCGCCTCCATAGCTACAGGCACAAGGCCCAGCGAACACGGCATAGTATCGGATTACTGGTACCGCCGCCTCTCCAACGAGATAGTCAATAGTATTGAGGACCAGGAACAGACCACCATCGGGGGATCCTATGGTTCCGGCACCTACTCTCCCTGGGCCCTGCATAGTCGCACACTTTCCGACCAAATGAGGGTGAAGAGCCGTTTTAAATCACGCTCCATTGGCATCTCTATGGACCCCAAAGCAGCGGTACTGATGGCTGGACACACTGCCTCGGGCGCCTACTGGCTCGATCCCGTACATGCCACGTGGGTCACCAGCAGTTTCTATATGGATTCACTGCCCGGCTGGGTGAACGAATTTAATGAAAAGAACTACCGTGATCTCTACCTGGAACGCCATTGGGAAACCCTGCGACCCATTGCCGAATATGGAGAGAGCATGCTGGATAACAACCCTTTTGAGACGGGTATCAACGGACAGATTACCTTCCCCTACGATCTTGCACGGATCAGTTCCGATGGCAAGGGTGGAAAAGATTACAGTGTGCTGATGACCACACCCTGGGGAAATACCTATACCAAGGACATGGCCATTGCAGCCATCGTCAACGAAGAGCTTGGCCGGCACGAGGTAACCGATATGATCCATATCGGATTTAATGCCACAAAGTACCTGGCTAACTACTACTCCACCTGGTCGGTGGAGACACAGGATACCTACCTGCGGCTGGATGAAGATATTGCCCACCTGCTTGAATTCCTGGACGACCAGCTTGGTATGGAAAATGTATTGGTTTACCTGACAGCAGAAAATGCTCTGGCTGTGGATCCTAACTATCTTGCCGAGAGTCGCATTCCCTCGGGTTTCTTCAACTACCGGACCACTATCTCGCTTTTAAGATCATACCTGAATGCCATCTATGGCAGGGGCGAATGGGTCACCTTCTATTACGCCCAGCAGATCTATCTGAATCACCAGCTTATTGAAGACTCCAACCTCTCCCTGGAGGATGTTCAGGACCGGGTGGCCCGGTTTATGGTACAGATGAACGGTGTCTCCAACGCGCTTCAGGCCTATGTGTTGCAGCAGAATTACTTCACCGGTGGGGTATTAAACAGGATACAGAACAGTTATTACCAGAAGCGCTCAGGCGATGTGATCCTCTACCTGACACCCGGATGGGTAGAGCACAGCAACGTGGGAGGTGGTGTTTTTGAAGAGTTCAAATACACTCCGCACGTGCCCTTGATCTTCTATGGTTGGAAAATCAACCGGGTGACTATTCCATACCGTGTGTCGCCAACCGATATAGCTCCATCAATTGCCTCTTTCATGGAGATCTCCATGCCAGATAACGCAACGGGTGTTGTGATTCCGGAGCTGGTTAAATAGTGCTCAGTACTGTGCACTAATTGAGAGAGTCCCTGGTGGCGCAGAATGCTTTGATAAGGCCAGGATCTTTTTCCATGGCATTTCCCACCACAATCATATCGGCACCGGCATTAAACAGTTCAAGGGCTGTTTCGGCAGAACGGATGCCTCCTCCTACCATGAGTGGTAGCGAAATGCTCTTCCTGACGGCACGGATCATACCGGGTTCCACCGAATGCGCCGCACCACTTCCTGCCTCCAGGTAGAGCGACTTCAGACCCAGCATCTCCCCGGCCATGGCAGTGGCCACAGCTATATCAGGTTTATCTCTGGGGATGGGGCGGGTATTGCTCATGTACTCTACCGAGGTTGATTGCCCGTTCCCTATCAGCATATAACCGGTGGGGATCACCTCGATCCCGGCCCGGTAGAGGTGGGGGGCGGCCAGCACATGGTTCCCAATGAGGAATTCGGGATTGCGTCCCGAAATCAGTGAGAGAAAGAGGATTCCGTCTGCCCTGTCTGAGAGCTGAAACACATTGCCCGGGAAGATAAAGACCGGCAGTTTGGTACCCAGTTTCAGTGCGGTAATTGTGATTTCAATGGGTTTGAAAAGGATGCTTCCACCCACCAGCAACAGGTCGGGCGGATAGAGCTTGATAAAACCGATCAGCTCCTCCAGGCTGTTGCTGTCGTACCCGTCGGGGTCCACCAGCAGAGCAATGCGTTTTTTGCTCCTGTCCTTTAACTGTTGGTAGAAGCTGTTCATTCCTTGACACACCAGACCAGGGCGTAATTATCGTGTTGAAGGTACTCCATTTCAAAACTCTCCTCGCCGTTACCATTGATCACATGACCATTCATATAGCCCTCCTCTTCCGGTCTGAATGGTGCAATGGTAATACCGTCCCTGAAATTGATGTCCTGTTTGTCGCAGATCTTGTATAGGGCCTCTTTGGCACACCAGTGCAGGTAGAGGTGAAATTTCGACAGTTCCGGATCGAGGGTGATATTCTCCCTGTCGTTGATAAACTTATTGGCCACCTTACTGATCTTTCCCGACATAAACTCCAGGTCGATTCCCACCCGTTTATCTTTGCTGATCAGCACTGCAGTAAGGTTGTTGGAGTGAGAGATACTGATGTTATGGGTGTTGCCCCTTACGAACGGCTTATTCTCGGAATTGTAAAGGATCCGGGTATCTTTTCCCAGCATGGTTTTCACCAGTGCACGGACGCTGAGCCATTCAATCTTTCTGCTGATGTTTTTGAAGCTATCGAGTTTTGCTTTCTCTACGGCAACCAGGTTGACCATGCTGTAGAGCGTATCAAAATCCTCTGTAATCTCCCACACACCTAAATGGCAATCCGGTAATATTTCTGTTTTCAAAAATACTCCCACGATATCTCTGTTAGATCCCCCGTGAGGGGTGACAAAGTTAAACAATTTTGATTAATACTTCCACTGGGTGGTTTCGATCATATGGATGATATCCTCCCTCAGGAACTCAATGACCGGGTTTAGCGAATCGCGATTGGGCTGACAGTTGAAATAGAGCGAACCCCTCAGGAAATGATTGGTACTGTCGGTGATGAAAAACTGGACAGCAGAGGCCACATCTCCTTTTAGATCATATACCATCCCAAACCTCTTCTGATCCCTGTGAATAAAGGGCGTCTCCTCGATCCCATGTGCCTTTACAGTATGTTTGTAGACCAGTTCCCGGCTATCGGTAATATAGGCATTCAGCTGATCCTCCACCGGTTTATAACTCAGGTGAATCTTCCCATTGAGTTGAGGAATGGCCACATTGATCCATCCCTCTTCTGCCCTGGGTCCGCTATCTATCTCTACAGTGGCATATTCCGGAATCTCGAACTGGTAATATTCCTGATCGCTGTAGAGCTGGTATGATTTTTTCGGGTAATCGATTTTCAAATACCCGGTGGGTTTGGGTGTGTATGACTGGTTACAGGAACCGGTCAAAAGCAGCAGCAGAACCATGACACCCATGGTCATCCACCATCTGCCAGGCTGCATGCCAATCCGCCATCTGCCAGGCTGCATGCCAATCCACCATCTGTCAGGCTGCATGCCAATCCACCATCTCCCCCTATGAGTACCTGCTCCACTCATGCTTTCTGCTCAGGGTTTTTAATAAACACCTTTACCTCTTTGATCCTGCGGTTGTCCATTGCCATTACCGTGAATTCGATTCCTCTGCAGGGCATCATATCATTCAGCCGCGGGAATCCGCCCTTCAATTCGAGGAGCAGTCCGGCCACTGTCTCTGCATCTCCTTTCACCTCATCGAACAGATCATCATCCAGGTCTGTGACCTTGTAAAAGTCATTCAGCAGAGTTTTTCCGTCAAATACAAAGGTGTGGGCATCGATTCTTCTGTAGAACTCTTCCGCCTCGTCCGATTCATCGGTGATTTCACCCACCACCTCTTCCAGTATATCCTCCATGGTGACGATCCCTTCAGTGCCTCCGTATTCGTCCACCACAATGGCCAGGTGTATCTTTTTCTCCTGGAACTCCTTTAAAAGGTCATTGATTTTTTTGGTTTCGGGAACAAAGACTGGCTCGCGGATCAGCTTCTGCCAGTTGAATCTGTTTTTCTGGTTGATATGGGGCAACAGGTCCTTTACATAAAGGATCCCTTTCAGGTGATCGAAGGTCTCTTCATAGACCGGGATGCGGGAGAAACCGGAGTCGATAATCACGCTTATAAGGGTGGAGAGATCGGTTTTGATATCAACGGAAACCACATCGGTCCTCGGCTTCATGATCTCCGAAACCTCCAGGTTGCTGAACCGGACGATCCCCTCCAGCATCTCTTTCTCATTCTCCACCACATCGGTGGCCAGGTCCAGCGCCTCCGACAGGTCGTCCATGGAGATGTTCTGAACCTTCTTTGCCAGCCTCCGGTTCACCAGTCCGGTCGATTTGATAAGGATAAAGATCAACGGTTGAAACAGTTTGTCAAGGATCAGCAGTGGAACTGCCATCCGCATGGCAAACTGCGGTGCAAACCGGTTGGCGTACACCTTGGGCATAATCTCTCCAAAGAGCAGCAGCAGAAAGGTGATCACAATGACCTTAATCCCAAATTCAAGCAGGGGAGAGTGGGTAAAGTTAAAGATGGTGCCTGTGATAAATGAGGCAATGATAACAATACCAACATTGATGAAATTATTGCTGATCAAAATATTTGCCAGGAGCCTTTCGGGCTTGTCCAGCAGATTAAGCACCATAGTTTCTTTGCGTGAGGGGTGCTCCTTCAAGTCGCTGATGTGGTTCGGCCCTAAACTGAAATAGGCTACTTCCGATCCGGAGATCATAGCCGAGCAGAAGAGTAAAAATGCCACCACCGCCATACCAATGATGGTCCCGGAAGTGAGGGGCATCACTACACCCTGTTGTAAAATGATTAAAAATGTGGGTTCCATCAGAACGGAAGGTCATCCGGTCCATTGTCTCCGCCATCAAAAGGATCGTCAGCCGGGGTTTCTCCCTGTGCGGGTGGCTGGTCTTTTACAGGCGGCTGACTCTGTGCAGGTTGTCCGCCCGAAGGAACCTCTCCCTGTGCTGTAGTCTCTCCCTGTGCTGTAGTCTCTCCCTGTGCTGTAGTCTCTCCCTGTGCTGTAGTCTCTCCCTGTGCTATAGCCTCTCCCTGTGCTGTAGCCTGTCTCTGGTTGGGTTGTCCGCCTTCGCCATCATCGGGCTTTCTTCCCAGCAGTTGCATCTGGTCGCCTACGATTTCGGTAATGTATTTCCTGTTCCCTTCGGCATCATCATAGGAGCGGGTTTTAATCCGTCCTTCAATGTATATCTGGGTACCTTTCTTTACGTACTTCTCAGCCACCTGTGCCAGTCCCCGCCATAGCACTATATTGTGCCACTCGGTGGTGGATACTCGCTCACCGGCCCTGTTTTTATAGGTCTCGCTGGTAGCCATGGGAAATTTCGTAATGGCAGTAGATTCGTCGAGGTACCTTGTTTCGGGGTCTTTACCTACATTACCCACAAGGATTACTTTGTTTACAGACATATGTTGTATTTGAATTATATTAATCGAAGACTCATCGAAACATTGCTTCAATGATCTTCAATATGGATTCAAAGATACTAAATTTTGACTGATTCAAGGTACCTGTGAATCAGCCGGGGCACCGGATATTTATCAATCTGATCGATGGGTATAACGATCCATCCGGAAGGGAGGTCGGAGTATAGTGGAGATACCTCTGCATGGATAAAACGGGCATGAATGGTACGGTGTGACAACTGGTGACGGATCGGATCGGAGAAGCCCCGAATACTTACGTGCCGGCCGTTATAGATCCCTTTCATCTCCTCCACCATCTCCTGTTCGGTACGTGGTGCTTTGCATTCTACCATGGGGAACTGGTAGAGTGATCTCCAGATATCGGTGTCGCCTCGTTTCTCCAGAATGGCTTCACCATTGGAGGTCATAATATAGAAGTAGAACCAACGATCGACCGGTCTCTTCCCCGGAATCTTCACCGGAAGCTGCTCCACCCTTCCGGTCAGCTTTGCATTGCAGTGATGAGCAAGCGGACACTCCTCACAATGGGGCGATACCGGGATACACTGCAACGCCCCGAACTCCATCATCGCCTGGTTATGGTTGCCCGGATCGGAAGTTCCGGATGGCTCATGAACGGCCAGAGAGAGCTTTTCCATCTCCTCTTCCATCTCCTCTTCCATCTTCTCCTCCATCAACTCCTGCGCCAACAGGGCGATCTGCTTTACTCCGGCCGGCCGGTTGATCGGGTAATCCACCCCGTAGAGGCGTGCGATCACCCGTGAAACATTGCCATCAACTACCGCTCTGGCCTCCCCGAAACAGATGGAAGCAATGGCTGCGGCGGTATAGGGACCAACCCCTTTTAGCTTCAGCAAATCGTTGTAGGTGCGTGGGAATTGACCCTTCCGAAGCTCCACAATATCCCTGGCTGCCCGGTGCAGATTCCTGGCCCTGCTATAGTAGCCGAGTCCCTGCCAGATTTTCAGCACCTCATCCTCCCCGGCACGGGCCAGAGCGCCCACATCCGGAAAGGTCTCAATAAATCTCTTGTAATAATCAAGTCCCTGATCCACACGTGTTTGTTGAAGTATTACCTCGGAGATCCATATATTGTACGGATCGCTTGTCCGGCGCCATGGCAGCTCCCTCCTGTTTTTTTCAAACCATCGCTGAATAATTCCGCCAAATTTCATTATCTTCGCCTCCGCAAATTGATAATACACTTATTTATAGCCTACTAAAATAAAAATTAATTCAAATCAATTTCATATTCACGCAAAAGTATTTATATTTGCAAATCCCTTGTAAGGAACTAATGTAAATCATTGATAATTAAAGGTTTTTTAAAATGACTAAAGCAGATATTGTAAACGAGATTTCTAGGAACACGGGAATAGAAAAGGTAACTGTCCAGAAAACTGTTGAAGCTTTCATGGAGACAGTGAAGGACTCACTTAGTAATGACAAGAATGTATACCTGAGAGGTTTTGGAAGTTTCATCGTGAAAAAAAGGGCCAAGAAGACTGCCCGTAACATTTCCAAGAACACTACCATTATTATTCCTGAGCACTCCATTCCTGCTTTCAAGCCTGCTAAGACTTTTGTTAGCAAGGTGAAGACCAATGTGAAGTAAAGTTTAGTAATTATGCCAAGTGGAAAGAAAAGGAAAAGACATAAGATGTCTACCCACAAACGCAAAAAGCGTTTGAGGAAGAACAGGCACAAGAAGAGGAAATAGATTTCTCAACCTCTTTAATGATCTAAACCTAAAGCACCATAAAGCGGGCTTTGGGTTTATTTCTGTTTAATAATCAGCTTAATCTTCGTAAATGCAGATACTGTGAGCAGTGAACTGGTAATCAACTCCACGAATGAGAGGGTTTCAATTGCACTACTTGAAGATGGTAAGCTCGTTGAATTAAATGAATCATCGCTTAAGCAGCGATTTTCGGTAGGTGATATCTACCTGGCCAGGGTGAAAAAGATCATGCCCGGTCT
>DAOWNM010000170.1 GCA_030642565.1 Bacteroidota bacterium
ATACGAGGATCGGGCAATTGACTGAAATAATCGTGAAGTGAGGTTTTCATTTTGTCGAGATTTTTGTGTCTCAACAAAAATCGCTAGGTTTGGATGTAAAACCCAGTAATTGAGGTATCTAACAATCAACATCACGTCTTAGCTTACGCACAATTGTTAATAAACATACCATTTTCACGAATTCGCAGGCCAATGGGTGTTAACAACCGCAGTGAAATTGTTAATCCCGGTTCGTTTTCAGATCTTTATATGCGTTAGCCCTGGCTCTTACATAGTAGGTTTTGAAATATGTAGAAATTTCTTATATTGCATCTACGGCTGAATTATCTACTAATTCTATTTCCGCATGAAGATTAAATACGAACTTGAGTATACACTCAACACCTCCCCCAGTTTCTTATATGCAAGGTTAAGTACTCCCGAAGGTCTTTCAGAATGGTTTGCCGACAATGTAAATCTGAAAAGGGGGTTATATAACTTCATTTGGGAAGGAGCGGAACAGGAGGCTTCTGTGGTACAGAAGAAGATCAATAAGTTCATCCGTTTCCACTGGGAAGAGGATGAAAACCAGGAGCACTATTTCGAGTTCAGGATACATACCGATGAACTAACGGGAGATGTGGCCCTTCTGATTACAGATTTTGCCGAGGAGGATGAGAAGGATGATGCCATTGACCTGTGGGATACCCAAATCTCCGAATTGAAACATGCCATAGGGCTCTAAAGCGTTCCCTTTTCCAAAATAAATTAACTTTGTCTTCGTTGAATCATGCGAGCGCATTCCCGTAACTTGCTACGGGGTTAGCGAGCGCAAAAGAATAAACAAATAAAATGATCGATGATTGGCTTCGCCGGGCTTCGGTTCCTGGCAGCTTGCTGCGAGGAGAGTCAATCTGTAGCTACAATTCGGAAGAGGCGTGAAAAAACTTCATCTACTTGTCATAAAGTCTTTTATAGGTCCGTTCATTCTGACATTCTTTTTCGTTATTTTTATACTTTTGATGCAGTTTCTCTGGAAGTATATCGATGACCTCATCGGGAAGGGTCTGGAGATGAGTGTGATTTCTGAGTTCCTGCTCTACACCAGTGCAAGTCTGGTTCCATTGGCCATGCCGCTTGCTGTGCTCCTGTCCAGCCTGATGACATTCGGGAACCTGGCCGAAAACCTGGAACTGCTGGCGTTTAAATCTTCCGGAATCTCGCTTATAAGGATCATGGCACCGGTAATGGTTATCTCAGCGACCATCTCTATTGGGGCATTCATGTTTACCAACTATGTGATGCCGGTAACCAACCTGAAAATGAGGTCATTGCTCTATGACATTCAGCAGCAACGCCCCGAGCTCACCATCAAACCAGGTGTATTTGACAATACCCTGGAGGGTTATTCCATCCGAATAGGTTCCCGGGATAGCAAGACAAGCCTTTTAAGAGATATCCTGATTTTTGACCATACCCAAAAGCAGGGAAATGTAAGGGTGACCATAGCCGATTCGGGGTATATGAGGATGTCGACCGACGAAAAACACCTTCTGCTCACTCTTTACAAAGGCCATACCTATAAGGAGATGCAGAAGCAGAAGAAGGAGAAAAAACACATTAAAAGTTACCCGCATCAGAGGGACCAATTTGAACAGCAGGAGATGATTATTGAAATGACTGGATTCGGCCTCAACAGATCCGATGAAAACCTTTTCCGTAACGCCTACTCCATGCTGAATATTAACCAGTTGCACCATTTTGAGGACTCGCTTACCAGGGATCTGGATACAATACTTATTCAGTTCCATACCACCCTTGAGAAGACCCTGGTGGAAAAACCGAAGAACCTGCTTATCAAAAAATCCAGAATTGTTTCCGGTTCCATGAAAAGCACCCTCAATAGTGAGGACTTAACCATTCTGCCCCTCCATGTGGACACCCTCTTTACACAGCTGAACAAACTGGAGCAACGGCGTGCTCTTACTCAGTCTATCAACTATGCACGAAGCAACAAAAGTATAACCTCATCAAATGCAGGAAGAACCGACTGGAAGATCTCAAAACTACGAAGGTACCAGATCGAGATCCAGCGCAAATATACCCTCTCCTTACTCTGCCTGATCTTCTTTTTCATAGGCGCGCCCCTGGGGGCTATTATTCGGAAAGGAGGCCTTGGAATGCCTGTGATTGTTAGTGTGTTAATGTTCCTGATCTATTATGTAATCTCTATGACAGGAGAGAAGTTTGTCCGTGAAAATTTACTCCCTCCCTTTGCCGGGATGTGGATCTCAACATTTATCCTGATCCCCGTCAGTATTTTGCTTACTTATAAAGCAGCCAACGACTCAGTCATTATGAATGTTGAAACCTATTTTCTCTGGGCTAAAAAACTCTGGCAAAGGTCACAGAAACTCTTCCAAAGAAGATGAAGATCCTGATCCTGACCAACAAGCTTCCTTATCCTCCCAGGGATGGAGGTTCCATTGCCACACTCAATATGATGTCAGGTCTTCATGATGCCGGAAATCAGATCACCTGCCTGGCCCTGAATACAGCCAAACACCCCTGCCCGTTGGAGCAGATTCCCAGTGAGATAGTAGAGACCATTCATTTTCTTGGAGTGGATTGCGATAGTTCCATCAGGCCGTTGCGCCTGGGGATCAACCTTCTGTTTTCAAAGAGTCCTTATATCGCAGAACGTTTCAATATCGAAGCATTCAGAACTGCGCTTGCCGCACTGCTCCAAAAGGAATCATTTGATATCATTCAGTTGGAGGGACCCTACCCCGGACAATACCTGGATCTGATCAGGAAAACAAGTGATGTAAAGGTCTCCCTGCGGGCACATAATGTGGAACACCTCATCTGGGAAAGAAAAGCGCTCCACGAAACATCTCTCCTGAAAAAATGGTACCTGAATAATATGGCCCAACGACTGAAACGTTTCGAATTGGAGGTGGCTCACCAAACCGACGCTCTGATCCCCATCAGTGAATGCGATGAATCATATTTCAGGAGACAGGGCCTTCATAAACCCATGATCACCATCCCCACAGGATTAAGCTTGGAGAACTATCCCCAAACTGAGCTCCCGGCAGAACCTTCCATCTTTTTTATCGGAGCGCTGGACTGGCTGCCCAACCAGGAGGGGCTGACCTGGTTTCTCCAGAAAGTTTTCGGTCTGCTGCTAACTGAACTTCCCAGACTAAGGTTCCATGTGGCTGGTAGAAATGCTTCCGCTCAATTTGAGAAAAAACTGAATCACCCAAATATCTCCTACCACGGTGAAGTGGATGATGCTGTGAGGTTTATGCAGTCGTACCGGGTAATGGTGGCACCGCTCCTTTCAGGAAGTGGTATCAGGATTAAGATCCTTGAAGGTATGGCCCTGGGCAGACCAGTGGTGACCACCTCAGCAGGAATCGAGGGAATACAGATCATAGATCATCAAAACGTAGTGGTGGAAGATGACCCTTATAGATTTAGCAATCAGGTTGTTAAATTGCTTACAGATCCACATGGACCGGACCGCATGGTTGCTGAAGCACGCCAATTTATTAGCCAGAATTTTGATACCTTTGAACTTTCAACCCGGTTAAGTCAGTTTTACAAATCAGAGGTATGATCGTTCTTCAACTCATATTCTGGATCTGCCTTATTCAGTTTGTCTACTCCTATCTCCTGTTCCCCTCTATTCTTCGATTGCTTGCAGGAAAGAGAAATATGAATACCAACACATTTTCTGCTGAAGAGGTGCCCGTGGTTTCGGTGCTGATTGCCGCATACAATGAAGAGAAGGTCATTGGTGAGAAAATCGGATCCGTTTTAAAGAGTGACTACCCCCTGGAGAAACTGGATATCCTTGTGGGCTCGGACGCATCCACTGACAATACCAACGCCATATTGCAGCAATTAACTGAAGCAAACCGGTCCCTCCACCTGTTCATCTTTGAAGAGAGAAAAGGAAAACCGGGAATTATTAACCAACTTGCAAAAGAGGCCCGGGGAGAGATCATGGTAATTACCGATGCCAATGTGATACTTGAGAGCAACACCCTGTTTGAACTGGTTCGTTATTTCAAAGAGGAACGTATCGGCCTGGTTGACTCAAGGTTGATCAGCACAGGAATCAAAAGAGGTGGAATATCCCGGCAGGAAAAATTCTATACCAGCCGCGAAGTCAGCATTAAACACTACGAAAGCATACTCTGGGGATCCATGATGGGGCCTTTTGGCGGATGCTATGCCGTTAGAAAGTCCCTCTACAGACCCGTTCCCGATCACTTCCTGGTAGATGATTTTTTTATCAATATGGCAGTACTTGAGCAGGGAGCATACTGTATCAGTAACATCCATGCAAAGGTCTATGAAGATGTTTCCAACAACCCCCGTGAGGAGTTCAAGAGGAAAAAGCGAATCTCAGCGGGTAATTTTCAGAACCTGTCCAGGTTCCGTTCCATGCTGTTCAAAGGTAGAAAAGGTGTCGGGTTTTGCTTTTTCTCCCATAAAGTGATTCGATGGATCGTCCCCTTCCTGGTGATGATTACCCTTGCTTCATCCACCATCCTTGGTTTAAAATCGCCCTGTTACCTGCTCCTTGCACTCCTGCAACTACTGGTGCTCATCACCCCTTTTATTGATCATATCCTGAGGAAAATCAGAATCCAAAGTATACCTTTGCGGTCTATTTCATATTTTGTCCTGATGAACCTGGCCCTGCTGGCCGGTTTTTTCAGGTATTTAGGAGGGATTAGAAACAATGTCTGGCAACCAACAAGCAGAAACCAGGATTAAGCTCAACTCAATTGAGGAGACCCTGGAAGATATCAGGAACGGTAAGATCATTATTGTGGTTGATGATGAGGACAGGGAGAACGAAGGAGATTTTATCTGCGCAGCAGAGCTGGTTACCCCTGAAACAGTAAATTTCATGGCATCCAGGGGCAAGGGATTAATCTGCGCCTCTCTGACAGATGAACGATGTGCCGAACTGGACCTTCCCTTGATGGTAACCAACAACACCAGCAGTCAAACCACCGCCTTCACCGTTTCAGTTGATCTGCTGGGACAGGGATGTACAACAGGAATTTCAGCATCGGACCGTGCCAAAACACTCAGGGCACTGGTTGATCCGACTACCAAACCCGACGACCTCGGGCGACCAGGACATATCTTTCCTCTGAAATCCAAACGACAGGGTGTACTGAGGCGGGCCGGACACACCGAGGCAGCAGTCGACCTGACACTGCTCGCCGGACTAAAACCTGGTGGGGTCCTGGTGGAGATCATGAACGAGGATGGTACCATGGCACGACTCCCGGAACTCTACCGCATAGCCCAGGAGTATAACCTGAAGATGATCACCATCAAGGATCTGATTGCCTACAGGCTCAACTTCGACTCTATTGTTATAAAGGGTACCATGGTAAAACTTCCCACCGAATTTGGCGACTTCAACCTGATCCCTTTTATTCAGAAATCCAATGGCCTTGAGCATGTGGCTATTATCAAAGGGAAGTGGAGCGAAGATGAGAGTGTGCTTGTAAGGGTTCACTCATCCTGTGTTACCGGGGATATTTTTGGCAGCTATCGTTGTGATTGCGGCGATCAGCTTCATGAAGCCATGAGGATGGTGGAAAAAAAGGGTCAGGGCGTGGTTATATACCTGAACCAGGAGGGACGTGGCATTGGTCTCTACAACAAGATGAAAGCGTACAAACTCCAGGAAGAGGGCCGCGACACAGTAGAGGCCAATGTGGAACTGGGGTTCAAGGATGATGAACGCGATTACGGGGTGGGTGCAGGAATGCTGCACGCCTTGGGAATCAGGAATATCAGGCTGATCACCAACAACCCGGTGAAGAAGGCGGGACTGGAAGGCTATGGGATGACCATTGTTGAGACCATTCAGCTGGAGATTCCCTCAAACAAACACAATCAGTTTTACCTGGAGACCAAGCGGGATAAGATGGGACACTTTCTCAACATTGCACAGTATAATATCCCCCATAAGGATGAGTAACCATTTTGCACGCATAGTCTATATGGGAAGTCCCGGTTTTGCCGTACGGCCCCTTCAGGTGCTGCTGGAGGCAGGTTGCAATGTGGTGGGAGTAATCACTGCCCCCGACCGTCGGGCGGGGCGTGGAAAGAAGATCCGGTATTCCGCCATCAAAGAGTACCTGCTGCAACAGGATAAACATATTCCCATTCTTCAGCCGGAAAATCTGAAAGATCCAACATTTATAAGAG
>DAOWNM010000154.1 GCA_030642565.1 Bacteroidota bacterium
ACTTTGTGGAAAAAGGACCCTATCGGACCGATTATCTCTCGGTAAATACCATCAAACTATTTACTGACGGAGCCCTGGGATCGAGAGGCGCCCGAATGATCGAGCCCTACTCGGACGATCCCGGTAATTCAGGCCTCTATGTCACCCCGCTTGAAGTGCTGGAAAAGTATTGCCAACGGGCATACCTGAACAATTTTGCAGTGGCCACACACTGTATTGGTGATGGGGCCAACCGTGAAACCCTGAAGATATATGCATCCGTCCTGGGTGGAGAGAACGATCGCCGCTGGCGCATCGAGCATTCACAGGTCATCCATCCTGATGATTTTCACTATTTCGGCGATTATGACATTATCCCCTCCATACAGACCACCCATGCCACTTCTGATATGTACTGGGCAGAACAGCGGGTAGGAAGCGAACGCATCAAGGGTGCATATGCATACAGGCAGCTGCTGGAAGAGAACGGATGGCTGCCCAATGGAAGTGATTTTCCGGTGGAACAGATCAACCCCCTGTTCGGCTTCTATGCCGGGGTGGTTCGCAAGGACCAGGCCGGTTTCCCTGAAGGAGGGTTCCAGGTTGAAAATGCCATCAGCAGGGAACAAGCCCTGCGTGCCATGACCATCTGGGCAGCCCGATCGGGCTTTGATGAAGATCTGAAAGGAAGCATCGAACCGGGTAAACTGGCCGACCTGGTGATCACAACCGCCGACCTGATGAGCGCACCGGATAGTGAACTCTTCGGCATCAGGGTGCAATCGACTTACTCCGGGGGAGAGGTGGTTTATGAAGCAGGAACAGAATAGAGACTAAGCCTGTCAGCGCAGCACCAAGTTGATCCCTACAGCCACAATATCCCAGGAACGCTCCGTAACAGGAAGATTATATTCGGCAAAGAGGAAGACCATTTCATTTATGTTGAAACCCACATTGAGAGGTACCCACATCCTGGGGTTCATCTCCGGGGCAAAACTCAGATCCAGATCGAGACCGATGGAGAGGTTGACCTCATAACGGGGCATATAGGTAAAGAGCCCTGTCATATCGAATCCGAACTGATCCCACTTATGCAGTCCGGCAATCACCGAAAAGTAACTTTTTCGGGCTTCATGAATCAGGTATTGCATATCGACACCGATATAATCAGTACCATTCATGAAATAGACATAGCGGGCATTCAGGTCGAGCGAGTAGAGAAGTCCATAACCTCCATTTAGTGCAAAGGAGGCCCCACCTGCATCAAACAGTATCACATTTCTGTCTATATGCCAGGCAGGAGCCAGACCCACACTCCAGGCGCGTTCAGGAAGTGTTTTGGCAAAGTTAACGACCTGTCCGGAAAGGGTGACCGACAGGGAGAATAGCAGCAGGAAAAGAAGTCTCTTCATTAGAACAGTATTGTTTGTACCTGTCACAAAAATAAGACTTCTTACATAAACTCCTAAAACAGAATATCCCTACCCATGTAAAAATAGAGAATCCTGGAGTAGAAAATCAACACATACTTAGAGGAGATCATATCAGATGTGGATTCATAAAGCTGGTTGCGTGCCTCCTGCATCTCCAGTGAAGTACCGGTACCCACACGGAACCGCTCTTCCGCAAACCTGAATGCCTCATCACTGTTGGCCACCGACTCCAAAGCAGAGTTGTAATTGTCACCGGCTGCCACTGCCTCAGTATGGTACTGCTGAAGTGTCTGCTGAAGGACCAGCACTGCATCGTCGTACTGGTACTCTGCATCCTGGAGGTCCAGTTTTGCCTTGTTGATACTGGTCTGCACCTGCCAGCGGTTGAAAAAAGGAATGGAGAGGCCCATTGAGACCTGCTTATACTGGTTATTTGTGACCTGCTCATTAATTGGATAATCGAGTGTTGGATTATTGGGATCGGGATCCAGAGGATTGACCAGTCCGTCACTGTAATTCGAATACAACAAACCACGGGCATAGAACCTGGGAGAACGTTGTCCCCGTTGCATGGCCAGGTATCTTTCCATGGCCTCCACGCCAAACTCTTTGCTCTTAATTTGTGGCAGATTGGCCAGGGCATACTGGAAGACCGAATCCAGCTCCGGGATCTCCACAGTGGAGGGATCGGGAAGCACTGGTTTCTCGATATCAAATCCCTTTTCATCTGTAATGTTCATCACATGCATCAGGGTCAGCTTCGATATATCTCTGGTATTAGCAGCCTGTGTATAGGTAAGTTTAGCTGCTGAGAGCTGGGCATTCACCTCCAGCAGTCTTCCATGGGGCTCATTCCCCACCTCCACCAGTCTCTCCATCCGCTCCACCTGATACCGGGTTACCTCCACCTTTTTCTCTGCCACATCGACCAGCTCCCTGTTCCGGAGCAGATCCAGGTAGCCGGTCATTACCTGGATGGTAATATTGTCTACCATGGCTTCCAGGTCCTCCATGCTCATCTGGTAAGTGGCCTTGTTCATTTTCATGCTGTTCAATCCCTGCAGACCGTTAAACAGGGTCAGATCACTCTGCAGACCCAGGTCGCCCTGACTCACATTGGCATTTTTCCACTCATAGGTTCCCCGGTCCAGTACCCGGCCCGATCCCAGCTGATGTTCAATCATACCGTTCAGATTGGGCAGCAGTTCGAGTTTGCTCTGACGATGGTCCTGTCCGGTCGACTTCAAAACCAACTCCTGACGTTTCACCTGAAGGTTGTACTGGATGGCATGGTCAATACACCGGTCAAGGCTCCATGGCTGCTCCGACTGACCCCAGGCCAGGGACGAAGTGGCCATTAGGACAAAGGTTATTTGGAATATATTCTTCATCTCTACAGGTTTAACGGTTATATTTCAGAATCAGCTTATCATGATCAGCATAGTTCTGGTAAGAGGAGACAATCACCTTCTCCCCAGGCTCTAATCCTCCAAGTACTTCGTAGTACCTGGGATTCTGACGCCCGATACTGATATCACGCTTCACAGCAAATTCTTCCGATTCATCCAGCACAAAGACCCATTGTCCACCGGTGGTCTGGTAGAATCCACCTTTGGTGAGCAACACACCCTCTTTTGATTCACCCAATTGCAGCCTGATCCTGGAGGTTTGCCCGATCCTTATCTGTGCGGGTACCTCCTCGGTGAATACCATATCCACGGCAAAACGACCATTCTGCACTTCGGGATATATTTTGGTAATAACCCCGGTATAGGGTGTACTTGCAAAGTCACACTCGCCTGTCAGATCCCTCTGAATACGGGCAATATAGTGTTCATCTATATCGACTCTCAACTTATAGGAATCCAGAATATTGATGGTCCCTACCCTTGTGCCATAGGTAACCACCTCACCAATTTCAGGATTCAAAGTGGCCAACTCCCCGTCGACAGTTGCCTTGATATTGAGGTTTTCCATGCGTCGCTGGATAATCTCCATACTTCCCTCCATACTTGACACCGATGCTTCCAGCGAGTTAATCTGAATGGATCTGTACAGTGAATCGTTTCTGTAGTTCTCCAGGATCAGGTCCAATAACTCATGGGAAGACTCATACGCCTCCCTCGACTGGTCATACTCCTCCCTGGAGATATGCCCCTCTTCCCTGAGTACTTTGTTATTCTGATATAGTCTCCTGGCCTGAAGCACAGTGATATCCAGCTCAATAATCTGCTGCTTATAGTTCAGCCTGGTCTGGTCCATTTGCAGACGTGCGGTCCTGAGTTCATTGATGGCCCTTACCACCTGTGCCTCACTGTTGGTGATCTCCAACAACAGGTTGTCATTGGTCAGCCGGATAATCACATCCCCCTTCTTTACCATATTGCCCTCTTCGATCAGAATCTCCCGGACACTTCCACCTTCAACTGCATCCAGATAGATGGTGGTGATCGGTTCCACAGTTCCCTGCACGGTGATATAATCCTGGAAAACATCCTGCTTCACCTCTTCTATGGTGATGCGCGATACATCCACATTGTACTTGGAACTCTTGTCTCCGAAAATAATGATACCCAGTACAGTAAGCATCAATGCTCCAAACAGGAGGTACCAGATGGTTTTACGCGACAATATGCCCTTTTTCTCAATTTTGCGGTCCATTGGGTCCATTTCAGTCATAATCGATGTTTTAATTACGCGTCATTAATGCACTTTTTATGCCAAAAAATTTAATAAACTGTGCTACTGCCACTTAACAATACCCTGACGTGGCAGAGGAAAATAAAAGTGTTCGATTTTGGGATTTATGTGTCCGTTTTCGTACATATCGTCATGATTTTATACTATCTTTATCTGTCTATTTCGCTGTATTTGAATTATTTAAACATTAAGGCATCTTTTTTGAATAAATGAAAGGTCAATGCTATTAAATTTTAAAGATGGAACAGAAAATTGGTAGAATTCTGGCAGTGGATGACAATGAAGACATCCTGTTTGCCCTGAAGTTGCTATTGCGTCCTCATGTGGAACTGATTGAAACCCTGTCGACACCGGAACGACTCCCCGAAATGATGAAGAAACAGGATTGGGATGTGATCCTGCTGGATATGAATTTCACCAAGGATGCCATCAGCGGTCAGGAGGGGTTTGATGCCCTTTCACAGATCCTGGAAATTGACGACCAGGTAGTGGTGGTTTTTATCACCGCCTATGGTGATGCAGAGAAAGCGGTGAAAGCGATCAAAATGGGAGCGACCGACTTCATTCTGAAACCATGGCAGAACGAGAAGATCCTGGCAACCATCAACTCTGCCATCAGCCTGCGGCGCACCCGGATTCAGGCACAGAACCTGAAACTCAAGCAACAGGAGATCAGTGCCGTACTTGACCAGCCCTACACCGATTTCGTTGGTCAATCGCCCGAAATGTACGAAGTGTTCAATACCATTAAAAAGGTGGCCGCAACCGATGCCAATGTGCTGATTCTGGGTGAGAACGGAACGGGCAAAGAGCTTGTAGCAAGGGCACTCTACCGGAATTCGCTCCGCAAAGATGAGGTATTTATCAGTGTGGACCTGGGGTCCATTCCGGAGACACTGTTCGAGAGTGAACTTTTCGGCCACGAAAAAGGAGCATTTACCGACGCGCATAAGATGAAACAGGGCCGTTTTGAAATTGCCTCTTCGGGTACACTGTTTCTCGATGAGATTGGCAACCTCACCTATCCTCTTCAGTCAAAATTGCTTACGGTACTTGAAAGACGAGAAATCATGCGGGTGGGTTCTACCAAACCCATTTCCATCAATGTAAGAATGATCTGTGCCACCAACAACAATATACACCAGGATGTGGCCGATGGTGTCTTCCGACAGGACCTGCTCTACCGGATCAACACGGTAGAGGTTCCCCTGCCTGCACTCAGGGACCGCACAGGTGATGTCCCGCTGCTGGCCGATCATTTTCTGAAGATCTATAGCAGGAAATACAGAAAGCCGATCCGGAATATCCAGTCTTCAGCCATTAAAAGACTGAACCAGTACAACTGGCCCGGCAACGTCAGGGAGCTTCAGCATGCCATTGAGCGGGCTGTGATCATGTGCGATGGAAGCAGCCTGGGACCGGACGATTTCATCCTCTCTTCCGGTGTGAAAAGCAGTGGCGGATTGGAGCTGGAGTCTTATAATCTGGAGGATATTGAAAAAACGATCATTGAGAAAGTTCTGAAAACAAACCAGGGAAATGTGACCCAGGCGGCCACACAACTCGGTCTTACACGAACATCACTCTACAGAAGAATGGAAAAGCATGGCCTTTAAACAGTTTCGCTTCAATATCGTACTGAGGGTACTGTTGCTTACTGCCACCTGCCTTGCCCTGTTCATCACAATGAACAGCACATTCACCTTTACGCCTATTCTGGTGGCCGGACTGATCATCTACCAGGTTTGGTCGCTAATAAAATATGTGGACCGTACCAACAGGGAACTTGCAGGATTCCTCGAATCGATCCGCTACTCCGAATTCACCCGGACCTTTCAAATCAACGACAGTGGCAGTTCGTTCGATGAACTTAATGCTGCCTTCAATGATGTCATGAAAGATTTTCAGCAGGTGAGAGCTGAGAGGGAAGAACATTTCCATTACCTGCAGAGCATTGTGCAAAATATCGATGTGAGTATCCTGGCCTATCAGCGTGACGGAACCGTGGAGATGATCAACCCTGCAGCCAAGAAGCTGTTCCAGGTGAACAGCCTGAGAAACATCAATTCGCTGCGATCGCTCAGTGAGAAACTGACCAATACCCTTCTGACTATCGATCCGGGCGAAAATAAGCTGGTAAAGGTACAGGATGATGAAGATATTCTTCAACTGGCCATCTTTGCAACTGAGTTCAAAGTAAAAGACAAGGTGATTCTTCTCAGTACCATCAAAAATATTCAGAATGTGCTGGAAGAGCAGGAGACCGCTGCCTGGCAGAAACTGATCAGGGTGCTGACCCACGAGATTATGAACTCCATTGCCCCCATCTCATCACTCTCCTCCACCATTGAGACCATGGTAAAACCCTATACCTCGGGCGAAAAGAGTGTTCCGGAAGTGGACCTGGGCACCATCCAGGAGATCCAGACGGCGCTGCAGACCATCAACAAGCGAAGTACCGGGTTGATGACTTTTGTGGAGACCTACCGGAGCCTGACCAAGATTCCAGAGCCCAACTTCGCGGTGG
>DAOWNM010000043.1 GCA_030642565.1 Bacteroidota bacterium
AAATCCCTTGAGGATACTACCGCACGCAACAGGTACAAGCTGATAGCTCAAGGGTATGAAGAATTGATTAAATTGACAACGCTAAATTAAACTATAGCCTAGTTGTTATTATAATAAACTGTATAACAGCATTATACGATGGCGAGGAAGATGAGTAATTATTATTCATAAGTCACCAACCTGTGAAGAGGTCACGACCCCGTGACTTGCAAAAAACCTGAAAATAGGGTAGGAAGGAGGCCTGAAAGTGACAACACGTGTGTTCCGATGCAGCTCAAAAATGGGGTGTCCAAAAAATTCTTGTTTTATATATATAAGATGATTATATATAATAATGTTATATATTTGTCGTTATGATAGCAAATGATTTGTTAAAAGGTACCTTGAGAACCATTGTTTTAAAGTTATTGGCCGACAACGGACGGATGTACGGGTATGAGATTACCAAGAAGGTGGAAGAGCTATCCACCGGTAAGATCAAACTCACATTCGGTGCACTCTACCCGGTTTTACATAAACTGGAGGCTGAAGGGCATATCGCTACCGAGGTTGAATATATCGGCAAACGAGTCCGGAAGTACTACACTCTGACAGAGACAGGGCGTTCATGGACGGAGCAGAAGGTGGATGAGTTTTTTGATTTTGTCAATACTTTAACCTACCTGCTTAAACCGACCCCTGCCTGAAATGATTGCCGCAATCATTGATGACAATTATGAACGCATCAAAAACGACCTGGTCAGTCGTGGACTGACCTGTGAGCGGCTGATTGATGACCTGCTGGACCATGTATGTTGTATGGTGGAGGAGAATATGGATGACGGGAATGATTTTGAATCTTCCTATCACCAGGTACTTGACTCCATCGGGGAGAAGCGGCTCCCGGAGATCCAGCATCAGACACTGCTTAACCTTGATAAAAAATTTCAACGCATGAAAAATTTCACATACCTGTTCGGACTGACCTCGGCGATTCTGACCATTCTTGGATCATTTTTTAAGAGGATGCACTGGCCGGGTGCCGGTATCATGATTACAGTTGGTCTGGTACTGATTGTACTGGTCTTCCTGCCACTCTATTTTACCACCAGCTACCGGGAGCAGACCGGGAAAAAGAACCCGGTCTATGCCATTGTGGGGTACCTGACCATGGCCCTGTTGCTGGCAGGGGCAGCCTTTAAGATTCAGCACTGGCCGGGAGCGGGCTGGCTGATCTATGCCAGTATCGGTTTCCTGCTTATAGGTTTTGTTCCGCTCTACGTGGTCAATGTATTCCAGAAGAGCGGGAAGGAGAAAGCCACCCTTCCCTACATCGTTATGTTGCTGGTGGGGATAGCCTGTGTGATGTTAATGAGTAATATCAATATGTCCAAGGATCTGCTTGATATCTATATGGAGGAGGCGCTTGCCAATGAACAGCAGCTGGAGCTGGTGCAGGAGCGTACTGCCAGGCTGTTGGAGATGGCTGGTGATAGTGCCCATGCGGACCAGCTGGCAGCCATTACCAGGATCCACAACCAGGCCAGGGATCTGCAAGTGATGGTGACCGGCATGCAGGAGGGGCTGATTGCCTTTGTAGGTCAGCCCGGGGCCTCCATCCAGGAAGTAGAGTCAAAGGACAATAAAAATGCAGGCAGAGCGGCCATGCTCGAACATGGAGAGGGCAAAGCCTTTGTTACGGAAGCAAGTCAATTTACTGCCTTGCTGGATGAGCTTGTGAAAGATTCTGCTGCCCGCGCACAGATTGGGGACCATCTTGAATTTACCGAAATTATCTGGGCCAGTGAGCATGGTCCAAGAGGTGTTGCCGATTCCCCGCTGATGAAAAACTACTATCAAAATACCGATGCTGCCAAGGGCATTGCACTGGCCGAGTATGTGGCCATTGCCTATCTCTTGCATCAATAGAAAAGACCGGAAAAGGAGTAAAAGAAAAAGGGGCCGCGGGGCCCCTTTTTACCAACCACTTAAACCTAAAAAGAAATTTTACTGTATCACCCGTTAGTGAAATGTAAAAGGACGTAAGATTTGTTTTCAGGTTAGTTATATCATAATGTGTGCCAAAATTTGCAACTAATTTAATTGTAATTGGTTACGAATTTCTCAACCTTTGAGATTATTTAGAAAAGTGAACGGTTGCGGGAAACCTCTGTACGTTTTCGGACGTTTCTGGCACATTATTAACCGGGTACAATCCGGCAGGGCGAACAACTATTTTTTTGTCCAGATGGTTTTACGACCCAGTGCTTTGATTCCGGCCACATACCCTTTAATATAAAGGTTGTTATAATTTCCATCTTCGAACCAGGCAAAGCAGTCATAGGTTTTGCCATTTTTGGGATCGTAAATGGAGCCCTCTTCCCACTTCTTCTTTTTGGAGTCGTATTGGAAGTTTTTTACAATAGCCAGACCCATGATGGGCCGTGTGGCAAGTTTGGGATCGGGATTTTCATCATCTATTTTTGGTTTTCCATTTTCGTTGGGTTCATCTAACCAGTTGATCTTTCCCACGTATTTCCCGTCAGCTTCTTTGGTGATTTCAATGGTGGAAGTCTTATCGTCGTTGTACCAGGTTCCCTCTATTTTATTGGCCTGCGCATGCAGGAACAGAGGAACAAAAAGAATGATAATGGCGGTGAACAGATACTTTTTCATGTTGTATAGGTTTTAATTTGAGTTTGAAAAAATAGTAAAATCAACGGTCAGTAGCAACTGGAACCCGAAAATTATCAAATAAATAATCTCCTTTTTCAGGGCGGATCACTACCCTGGCACCGGCAGGTTTCAGCAGAAGGTCGTCTACAGTGATCTGTTTTCCCCTGACTGTAAGCTGGTACCTGATTCCCGGTTCAGGAACGATCTGTTTACTGATTCGCACCCACATACCATCCACATTGTGTACCTCACGCGAATTCAGTTTCTCCTTATGAATCAGCTTGTTATCATTATCCCATTGCCAAAGTTCAGGGGTGGGCATATTGTCTGTTCGATGGTCCACATAGAGCCAGAATGAGAGTTCTACTTCCGAACCGGAACAGCGTTCATACAGATTCTCACTAAACAGCTCCATGCTCCCTTTTTTCAGATATTTGGCGCCACTGCCTGTAAATACCCGGTCTGAGGAGAATTCTTCAAAATCTATGTAGATCACCTGCTCCGGGTTCACATTAGTACAGAGGTTTCCGGTACAAGTGAGGCTGTCTGCAAGGCTATTTGCCAGCTCGATCCACGAATCAAATCCTTTGTTGAAGGCGTAAACCGGAAGGGTGGCCAGTGAAAAATTTTTACCCGACCAGAAAACTTCTGCCCGGTCCAGCAGGTCCGACTCCCGAGGGTTCAGCTCCTGGGGGGCAATCACCAGCAAAAGCGGTTTCCGGTTCATATCGTCAACACGTTGTTTGTAGATGGTGCTGTCGGCCAGTAGTTGAATGGAACTCATGGCCTGGGATAGGGAGATACGGGGAGAGAAACTTTGAACAAGGGGGATCCCGGTCTGATCGCTGCATCTCATCGCTTCTGAAAAAGCACCCAGTCCTCTTTCGAACCGGAGTTTGTCGCCGCAGGTATTGGCAAAGGGCAGAAAAAACAGTCCCTGGAAATCATCAGCGCTTCTCCCGGCCTCTTCAAGTACTATCCGGATATCTCCTCCACTGGTGCTGAACAGCTCGTTCTTATTGAAGATCCTGCTGGTACTCTTCTGTATCCGGGAGGCGGCCTCCAGTCCCCAGAAGGAGAGTATAATCAACAGGAGCGCCATCGCCGGGATGCGGTATCCTCTTTTCCGGACGATCCTGTAGAGGTAATAGAGATAGGTGGCGGTAAACACAGTGAATACATAATAGAATATCCAGGAGAACCGGCCCAGGCACCTGAACTGCTTTAACGGGGGGAGCAACTCTGTTAGAAAACCAAGCCCCCATTTAAAGGGGATGCACATGGAGAATAGAAGTACAATAAACGAAGCGGCCAGGTATAGGTTCAGTTTTTTGTTGGGAAAGTACGATTTCAGGTCGGGACGTTTCCGGCCGGCCAGTTGAAGGAGCATGGTAATAAAAAAGGAGAGTGCCAGCAGTGTGGCAGGCAATCCCACATAGGAGCGGCCTTCCCACTTGTAACTTATATCGACGATCCCGCTGATCACCTCTCTGAGGATGGATCGTGGCGGAAGGAAGATGCTGAAAACGTTAGAGTGGAAGATGAAAAACCCCCACGGATTATCTGGCCTGTCATCCACCCAGTCGGTGATGGTTACCAATCCCTTTACAATCAGCAGTGGCAGAATGGCAATCATCAAAAGATGTACTCCTTCAGGCAGATATCCCTTCAGGTTCCTTCGGTGGTTCCAGAGCTGAACCAGGAAAATGGCCATGGTAAATATGGCCAGGAGTGCTGCATAGTAGGCACTTGTGAAACCTCCAACCAGAGCTGTTGTAAGCAGTAGTACGGTCCACCATCCCTTTCCGGATGCTTCATGCCAGCGAATCAGCAGGTACCAAAACAGTGGAATAAAGAAGGCATAGACCATCTCGAAATGTCCCCCGAGCCGGTCCACCTGCGGACTCAGAAAGAGGATGATCAGGGAGACCACCCCTGCATACCATGGAGGGAGGGAAAACTTCCTCAACACCAGGTAGATAAATGGAATTGCCAACAGCAGTGAAAAAATCATGGTCAGGTTCAGTATGCCTACGCCATGCTCCGACAGCGGGTAGATGAATCGGTCCAGAAATTTGATAACCTGCAGATAGAGGGGGTGAGAATTGATATATTGCAGATGGTCACCGTAAGGATAGTTGATTCCATTGTGATCGATTCCCGAGTCGTACTTCAGGTAATAGCTGAAGTTATAGTAGCTCTTCACAGCATCTCCCGAAGTGGAAAAAAGGTAAGCGTCGGGATTTGCAATCACCCTGCCAAAAAGTGCAACCAGAATCAGCAACCCTGTGCCCAGAATGGCAATTATGGCGATTCTGTTTTTCTTCATAAATCAATTAGTTACGTAACCGGAAATATAGCAAAATTTGGTTACTTTATGAGATCATAACCAACCCTGTAAAGTAGATGGAGAAAGTCTCTTTTGTGGTTCCGGTATTCAACGAGAAGGAGAATATTGAACCGTTGTGTCGTGCGATCAGTTCTGCCATGGAACCTACCCCATATCCCTATGAGATGATCTTTGTCAATGACGGAAGCAACGATGATACCTGGACCGAGATATCGAAGGTCTCAGGGGATTATAAGAACCTGATTGGCATTGATCTGGCCACCAATTATGGTCAGAGTTCGGCACTGTCGGCAGGGATCGAGCAGGCCGGGGGTGAGTTGATTGTGCTGATGGATGGCGATATGCAGAACGACCCGGCCGATGTTCCAATGATGATCGATACACTGATGGAGAAAGATTGCGATGTGGTCTCCGGTGAACGGATCAACCGAAAGGATGCAGTCATCTCCAGGAGACTTCCAAGCCGAATTGCCAATTTCTTTATTCGTATGATTACCGGTGTGAAGCTAAGGGATTACGGGTGTGCATTAAGAGTGTTCAGGAGCGATATTGCCCGGAACCTGGGACTCTACGGGGAGCTGCACCGCTTTATTCCGGTGCTGGCGGTACTTCAGGGTGCCCAAATCGTGCAGGTTCCTGTCCGTCACCACAGCCGCAAATTTGGTAAATCCAAGTATGGTATGAGTCGGACCTTACGGGTGGTAAGTGACCTGTTACTGATGGTCTTCTTTAAAAAGTATCAGAACCGGCCCATCCATCTATTCGGCACACTGGGAATCATCACATTTGGAATAGGGGCCATTATCGACCTCTATTTTTTTGTACTGAAATTGCTGGGTAACGATATCTGGGGGAAACCGCTGTTGCTGCTGGGCTTTTTGCTGACTATCGGTGGGATACAGATCATTACCATTGGGATTTTTTCGGAAATACTTATGAGGACCTACTATGAGTCCCAGCATAAAAAGCCCTACAGGGTGAAACGAACCATCATTAGTGAAAATTAAACTCACACCTTTTTTTAAAGTCCTTCTAAAACTGGCGATCACCGTTGCAGCCCTCTGGTATGTGTTCACGAAAATCGAACTGCAACAGCTCATTGAAACCATTGCCCAGTCGAACTTTTTTTACCTCGCCGGGGCCCTGCTTCTCTTTGTACTCTCCAAGATGATCTCCTCGGTTAGGCTCAACAGGTACCTGGGGTCCACTGGCATTCATATCTCAGAAAGGACCAATATGAAACTCTACCTGCTTGGGATGTACTACAACCTTTTTCTACCCGGCGGCATTGGGGGTGATGGGTACAAGATCTATCTCTTGAACAGGAGATATGAAGTGGCCACCCGGCGGATATTCTGGGCGGTAATGATGGACCGGATCATCGGAGTGATGGCGCTCTTCTGTATGGCCGTAGTACTCTTCTGTTTTGTTCCGGGTATGAGGGCATATGCCTGGTATACATGGATACTTATCCCGCTCTCCATTTTCATTACCTACCTGATCTTCAGGCGCTTTTTCCCATACCTGCTAAACGTATTCCGGATCACTAATCTCTACTCACTGGTGGTTCAGCTGCTTCAGCTGCTCTCTGCCTTTCTGATCCTGCTCTCGCTGAAGGTGCCGGGTAACCTGGAGGGCTACCTCTTTGTTTTCCTGATCTCCTCCATGGTGGCAGTGCTGCCACTGACCATTGGCGGGATTGGCTCCAGGGAGTTTACATTTATGCTGGGGGCCCAGTGGCTGGGACTGGATTTGAATCTCTCCATTGCCCTGAGTCTCCTCTTCTACCTGATTACCGCATTTACCTCTCTCTGGGGGATACTATACAGCATCGGTCCGGGGTTGAAGCTGGAAGCGTAGCTCACAGGAGTTCAGGATCTGATAAATTCAGTATAGGTGTGGGCATACTGGTTATGCTCTCCCGCCTCCATCTCCTCTGTTACAACTGCTTTCCACTGACTGAAATCTATTTCGGGGAAAAATGTATCTGCCTCAAGCGATTCATGAACCTGTGTCAGGTAGAGTTTTCCTGCTACCGGGAGGAACTGGGCATACACCATGCCTCCGCCGATCACAAAACACTCCTCCTCCGTTCCTGCCAGTTGTACCGCCTCCTCAATGGATCCGGCCATTTCACATCCGTTGAACGACTCCCCCGGTTTGTCAGAAATCACAATATGCCTTCGGTTAGGCAGGGCACCATTGGGCAGTGAAAGGAAGGTGTTGCGACCCATGATCAGGGTATGCCCGGTGGTCAGTTTTTTAAAACGCTTCAGGTCGTCCGACAGATGCCAGAGCAACCTGTTATCTTTCCCGATGGCCCGGTTTACGGCAATGGCCACAATAATGGAGATATTGGTCAGGATCTTTGCTTCCATATCATACAGAGATGGCCCCCTTGATATGGGGATGGGGATCATAATTTTCGATGGTGCAATCTTCAAAACGGAAATCGAAAACCGATTTGATTTCAGGGTTCAGTTTTAATGTGGGCAGCGGTCTCGGATCGCGTGTCAGCTGCAGCTTCGCCTGCTCCAGATGATTCAGGTAGATATGGGCATCGCCCAGCGTATGGATAAATTCACCGGGTTCAAGACCTGTTGCCTGTGCCATCATCATCAGCAGGAACGAATAGGAGGCGATGTTAAAGGGAACCCCCAGGAAGATATCGGCACTGCGCTGGTATAGCTGACACGATAGTTTTCCGTCAGCCACGTAGAACTGGAAGAGGATGTGGCAGGGGGGAAGTGCCATATTGTCAAGCTCTCCCACGTTCCAGGCACTTACTATATGCCTCCTGGAATCGGGATTCCCCCGGATCGATTCAACCACACGGGAAACCTGGTCGATGTGCTCTCCTCCAGGTGCGGGCCAGCTTCTCCACTGGTAGCCATAAATATGACCCAGTTCTCCATTTTTGTCGGCCCATTCGTTCCAGATCCTTACACCATGGTCGTTGAGATAGCGGGTATTGGTATTGCCGTCGAGGAACCAGAGCAGCTCATGAATGATCGATTTCAGGTGAAGTTTTTTGGTGGTCATCAGCGGGAAACCATCCTGCAGGTCAAACCGCATCTGGTAGCCAAATGTACTGATCGTACCGGTACCTGTCCGGTCCTCCTTGCGGTTTCCATGCTCCAGCACATGTGTAAGTAAATCAAGATACTGCTTCATATTTACCTCTTTTACAATGGCAGGTAAAAGTACCCAAACAACCGAGAATCCGAAAGAATAATTTTCAACAGGATTAATCACTATATTTACAGGTGAGAATGTCATTAAAAAACTGGTTAACCCCCCATTCCCTGCTGGTGGTAGCAGGTGTTGTTTTGTTGGGACTGTTGGTCTGGCGTTTTTCCAGTATTGTGGCTTATATTCTGATTGCATCAGTGCTCTCCCTTATCGCCCGTCCACTGGTCAGGTTGCTGGGCAGGATCAGGATCGGAAAGTGGCAGATACCGGTCTCCCTTCGTGCCCTGATCACCCTGGCTACCATATGGACCGTTTTGTTCGGCTTTTTCAGGATCTTTATTCCCCTGGTGGCCAACGATGCCCAGGAGCTTTCCAATATCGATACAGCCCTTGTCATCGAAGCTTTTGAGAATCCCATTCAAAGGGTTGAGGTGTGGTACAATAAGATGAACTTAGGGGATGTGGGGGCGTTGTCGGTGCGTGAAGAGCTGCAGCGTGGACTGGCATCTGTCTTGAATATCAATGTAATCACTGACCTGATTGCCACTGTCGCCTCTATCCTGGGCAATTTTGCATGGGCCCTTTTCGCGATCTCATTTATCACCTTCTTCCTGCTTAGGGAGGATAAATTGATAACCAGCTATATTGTGACCGTAGTTCCTGAAAAAAAGGTGGAGGCATTCCACCGCGCCATGAAATCGGTCAATCACCTGCTCAGGCGCTACTTTGTCGGAATCTTGCTGCAGATGACCGGAATTCTTACCATGGTTACAGTGGGGATGACCATCGTGGGGGTGGGTTTCAGACACGGACTGGTCATCGGGCTGGTGGCTGCTGTCCTGAATATTATCCCATATCTGGGACCGTGGATAGGGGCTGCCCTGGGGATCATCCTGGGAGTCGCAACCCATCTGCACCTCGATTTTGCCACCCAACTTCTACCCCTTATGGGATATATGACACTGGTGTTTGTGATAACCCAGCTAACCGATAATATGCTGTTTCAGCCGGTGATTTTCGGAACCAGTGTGTATGCCCATCCCATAGAGATATTTATTGTGATTATGATGGCAGGGAGCCTGGCCGGAATTGTAGGGATGATCCTTGCCATTCCCACTTATACAGTGATCAGGGTATTCGCCAAAGAATTTTTTAATAACTTTAGAGTGGTCCAGAAGCTGACCGAAAAGATATGACCCTTACCAGATCTATTGCCATCATTTGCCTATGCAGCCTTCTGCTTCCACACCTGGCGGGGCAGCAACAGGATCCTTCCGTAGATGTTGTACACCTCTCTGATTCGCAATTGCTCAAGATTGAATCCATGGCCACCGATTCGGTGGGAGGTGAGCTGGAGGTCCCCAATGTGTTCACTCCCAATGGCGACCAGATCAATGACTATTTCGAAGTGACCACCGATGGAACAACACTCTATGAGTTTTCGGTGTTTACCCGGACCGGTAACCGCATTTACCACTCCCTCTCTCCTCGGATTTTCTGGGATGGGAATAGCCTGGATGGCCAGGAACTGAAAGAGGGGGTATACTACTATGTGATCGAAGAGGAGGGAGGAGTCAATCCCTTTGAGAAGGCTGGGTTTATGCACCTTTTCCGGTAAATTTTGGAACCCATCCCAATTTTTTCACGCTCCATCCGAACAGCAGTGTACTGAAGAAAGAGAAGGATCCGTACACCACGGGCACCAGTGCCATATCATTGCTTTTAAGTAGCGTGGCTGCCACAAAAATGGCAAGCGCTGAATTCTGAAGACCCACTTCAATGGAGATGGTAAACTGGTTTACCACACGCAATCGTATGATACGGGCAACCAGAAATCCCGATACCATGGCCAGGATATTGAGCAGAAGTGTGTATGGGAAGATTTTAATAAAATCGGAACGGATGGCAGCGCCGGTTCCCTGGTCGATAAAGATCACACCGGCATAAACCACCAGCAGGAGAAGCGGGAGAACGATCCTGAGCGGCCTCTCCAGCCAGATGGCAAATGCAGCGTAATTTTTCCGGATCCGTGTCCCCACAAATGCAGGTACCAGCGTGATCAGGAAGACCTTGAGAACGGTCTCACCCACATTCAGCCGGATGGCTGTATCTTCATGAAGGAAAAGTTCCAGGGAGAGATGTATCACCAGTGGAATGGTTACCAGGGTAATGATGCTGTTGAGAGCGGTCATAGAGATGGAGAGCGCCACATTTCCACGGAGCAAGTAGGTGACCAGGTTGGAGGTGGCACCGCCCGGACAGGCTGCAATAATCATCAGTCCCACCTTAAAAAACGGATCAATATGGATGGAGTGTGCAATGAGCCAGGCAATTACCGGAAGCAGGATCATCTGGCAACAGAGCCCGGTGATGACCGCCCTTGGATGCACAAAAATATTTCTGAAATCACTGTCGGTCAGAGAGAGTCCCATCCCCAGTGTGATGATTGCCAGTGTTACCGGAAGAAAATATTCGGAAAAGATGGATTGCATCGCTCCAAGTTAGAATAAAATCGTTTTATACTGACAAGTTTTCTTAAATTCGCCACTTTCTTATGAGATCCTCCAAATGAAGATTTATCGCTACTTTCATTTCCTGAGTTTTGATATTGTCCTGGGTGCTATGGCCTCATCCTGCCTGGCTGCTCGTCTGTTTAACAGCCACCCTGGATGGGTCTGGTGGATCTCCTTACCTCTTACCGTATGGTTGATTTATACCAACAGCCAGCTGATGGCTGCCTGGAGAAACCGGAAGAGATTGCAGCTGGAGTCCCAGAAATACCTCTTTAAGAATCGCAGTATCCTGCTCTGGACCCAGGGGCTGGTCACTGTGATCGATCTGTTGCTCATTTTTAATTTTTTGCCGCATGAGATCCTGAAATATGCCCTGGTGCTGGCTGGCGCGGTGCTGCTTTTTTCAGCCCTGCGATACCTCCTCAGAAAAAGCAGTAGATACTTTGTTCCCGGGGAGTTATTTGTGCTGGTGATCTATATGGCGGGGACCTGGTTGGGACCGCTGGCCACCAGGGAAGGTCCACTGATTCCGGCACATGCCCTGATTACCATTGGATTTTCCGGGGTATTGTTTATGAACCTGGGGATAATCTCTCTCTACGACAAGTTGCTCAATACCAGACTGGGCATTGCCTCCATAAAGGGATCCTATGGGAAGCGGGCTACCCGAAACCTGGTTTTAGCTGCCGGCTTCTCCATCTACCTGCTTAACTTGCTGCAATTCCTGGTGTTTGAAGTGGATCGCTATTTTCAGTTTACATTGATCCTATCGGGCATGGCTACCATCCTTCTGTTGGTGCTGTTCCTGCCCACACTATTCAGATCGGATGAACATTACCGTTGGACAGCTGATGCGGTACTCTTCATGGGCTTTCTTACTCTGCTGATCGCACTCCAGTAAGAAAAAAATTGTACATTGGATTGCATTACGGAATCTGATTTTAACTTCATTTTCATTTTTTCTATACATGTTCAGAAGAGTTTTCAGGTTTTACTATGATGGTTTCAGGAAGATGACCTGGGGCCGAAAACTGTGGGGGATCATCCTGGTCAAGCTCTTTATCATGTTTGCCATTCTCAGACTCTTCTTTTTCCCCGATCTGTTGAAACGTGATTTTGCCAGTGATGAAGAGCGGGCCGATTATGTACTGGAACAAATCACTAATCCATAGCCATATGCTTGAATCAATTGATATGTCACTGGTTGACTGGTCGCGGGGACAATTTGCCCTCACAGCCATGTTTCACTGGATTTTTGTACCGCTTACACTCGGACTCTCATTTATTGTGGCCTTTATGCACACCATCTATGTGAAGACGGGCGACGAGGAGTGGAAACGGATCACGAAATTCTGGATGAAACTTTTCGGGATCAACTTTGCCATCGGGGTCTCCACAGGCATTATTCTGGAGTTTGAATTCGGGACCAACTGGTCCAACTACTCCTGGTTTGT